>DAOUBY010000185.1:0-11049 GCA_034432325.1 Anaerolineales bacterium | reverse complement strand
AGATCACGAAAACCCTGCGTAACTTGCGCTCTCTAGCGCAAATTCGGCGGTAGAGACCGCCAAATACGCGCTTTCGTGAAATACTGAATTTGGCTTCACTCCCTTCTTTGGATAACATGAACGTGAGGGGGTTCATTCGCCAAATCTGCCTGATAGAAGAAGAATTTACAGCCAGCCACACGAAGGACAACAGGCATGAAAACTCCACAACAGTGAAAATATTATAGCACCTTCGTTCATCCCATCGCCGCATAGACCTGATTCAGCAGCTCCAAAAACTCCCCCGCAGGGCGTTCCTTCAAAATCTCCTTGCGCGAGTTGCGGTCGAGCGTGCGAAGCAGAAGATACTGCACCGCATACTTGCGGAACAACCGCTGACCGTCCTCCTCGCCGTAGAACTGCACGCTCTTCTGCAAATGCTCGCGCACGGTTGCCTGCACCATCTGCGGCGGCACCTGTTCGCGGTCCAAGCCGGCAAAGATCCAGGGGTTGGCAATCGCGCCGCGCCCGATCATCACCGCGTCGCAGTGCGTGTGCTGTTTCATGCGCTGAATGTCGGCAACCGTGCGCACATCGCCCGAACCGATGACCGGAATGCGCACCAGCGATTTGACTTCGGCAATCGCGTCCCAATCGGCGTCCCCGCTGTAGCGCTGTTCCTTCGTCCGCCCGTGGATGGCAATCAGCGAACCGCCCTCCTCCTCCACGATGCGGGCGATCAACTTATAGTTTTTGTTCCTCTCCCAGCCGAGCCGCATCTTCCCCGTCACCGGCACGCGCAGCGCGCGCACCAGTTTGCGGAACGTGCGCGCCACTTTGACCGGCGTCAGCATCATGCCCACGCCCGCGCCGCGATCTGCGATGGTTTTGGCGGGGCAGCCCATGTTGATGTCAATGATATCCGGGTTCAACTCCTGCACCTTGAGCGCCGCTTTCAAAATCAAGTCGGGGTCGTCACCGTAAATCTGAAACACAATGGGGCGTTCCGTCTCCTCGAAGTACAGCCGCCGGGCGGGCTCCTTCGAGCGGCTCAAAATCTTCTCCACCTTCACGAATTCGGTGTAACTCATGGCAGAGCCGAGCCGCCGGCACAGCGAGCGGAAGGGCCAGTCGGAGTAACCGTCCATCGGCGCCAGAACCGTTTCGCCAAACACAGGCACATCGCGCACGTAAAATTTGGGGAGCGTTTTCTCGTCCATAAAACGGACACAGTATAACAAAATTTTTATGATACGATTTCGGACATGAACGTTTCGCAAATCACCGACTACCTCTTCATCGGCGGACAACCCTCGCTGCAAGACTATGACCGCCTGCGCGAACTTGGGATTCGGCTCATCATCAACATGCGCTTCTCGCGCCGACCTCAGCCCGATTCTCACCCCCAGCCCATTTCCACGCTCTGGCTTCCCTCCATAGACAGCCCGTTCTTCCCCATCTCCATCCGCAAGTTGATGGGCGGAGCGCAAGCCGCCCTCGAAACCATCCGCGCGGGAGGCGGTGTCCTCGCTCACTGCGCCTACGGGCGTCACCGCAGTGTGGCGATGGGCGCCTGCATCCTCATCGCCCAGGGCTGCGATCCGCGCGAGGCAATGCGCCTCATCATCCGCCGCAGACCCGCCGCCGACCCCTACGCCTTCTACATCCTGCCGCGCATCCTGAAGTTCGCCGAATTATGGAACGGCTGACTCCTTTACTTCCGCCCCGCGCCGGCTGATGCGCAAGCGGTACACCCGCGAACTCAGCCCCGCCTGCGCAAAAGCGCGCTTCGCCGCCTCGCCGATGGCTGATTCTTCCGCCGCCGAAAACGCAATCAGGCTCGGGCCCGCGCCAGACAATGCCACAGCCGAAGCGCCCGCCTTTTTCATTGCCTGCATGGCATCCTGCGCGCCGGGAATCAACGGCAGGCGGTACGGCTGGTGAAGACGGTCTTCCATTGCCTCGCCCAGCAGGTGCAGGTCGCCGCGGCGAAACGCCTCGGTCACAATCACCGCGCGGCTGATGTTGTGGATGGCGTCCCGGCGCTCGAGGCGGGCGGGCAGAACGGCGCGCGCCTGTGCAGTGGGAAAATCAAAATTGGGCAGCGCCACAGTGACATGGATGGGCGACCGCCGGCTGGCGAGCGGCAGACGCAAAGAGAGGACATGGTCATCCTGAATGAGCGAAGCCGTCAGCCCGCCCAGCATGGCAGACGCCACGTTATCGGGATGTCCTTCCGCCTCAATGGCGAGTTCGAGAATCTCCTCATGCGAAAAGGGACTCCCCAGCAAAGCGTTCGCGCCGAGCATTCCCGTCAGCATGGCGGCGGAACTGGAACCCAGCCCCGATCGCAGCGGCACACGGTTAACGCATCTGATGCGCAGGCCGGGGCAGGGTCTGCCAGCCCGCCGGTAAATCATCAATGCCGCCTGCGCCACCGCGTTGCGCTCGTCCATCGGAAGCACATCCCCGCCTTCGCCCCTCACCTGCACAGCGATTCGCCCGTCTGCGGCGGGGCTGAACTCCGCCTGATTCCACAGGTCGAGCGCCAAGGCAAGCGCATCGAAGCCCGGCCCCAGGTTGGCGGTGGTGGCAGGGACTTTGACAACCACCCGCCTGGAGCGGATGGCAGACGGCGCGGGAGAGGTCATGCCAGAATCACCTCTTCCAACGCATCCAACCTCGGCGGCACCACAAGCGGCTTTTGCATTTCCCTGGTGACGATCTCCGCGTCCTTCAACCCGTGACCTGTGCAGACCGCAACCACACGCTTCCCTTCCACGTTCAATTTACCGCTTTGCACCTGCTCTGCCAGCCCCGCAAGCCCCGCCGCCGAAGCCGGCTCCACCCAAATGCCCTCGAGGCTTGCCAGCCTTTTTTGCATGTCCAGAATTTGTTCGTCGCTTACGGCGACAATCCTGCCGTTGGATTCCTGCGCGGCTTGGAGCGCCTGTTCGCCGCGCGCCGGCTTGCCAATGCGGATGGCGGTTGCGACGGTTTCGGGTCTCTCAACAGGATGCCCCAGCACGAGCGGCGCGGCGCCTGCCGCCTGCACCCCCAGCAAACGCGGCAAGCCTGTGGATTTCAACTCATTGTATTGCTTGAACCCTGCCCAATAGGCGGTGATATTGCCCGCATTGCCTACCGGCAGGCACAACCAATCCGGCGCGGATTCGAGCGCATCGCAGATTTCGAACGCCGCCGTTTTTTGCCCTTCGATGCGGTAGGGGTTGATGGAATTGACCAGGCAGATGGGATGCTTGTTCGTGATTTCCACGACCATCGTCAGCGCGTCGTCGAAGGAGCCGTCAATTTGAATGACCTGCGCGCCGTAGGCAATCGCCCCTGCCAGTTTCCCTGCCGCCACCTTTCCCTGCGGAATCAGCACGATGGATTTCATCCCGGCGCGCGCCGCATACGCCGCAGCGGAGGCGGCGGTGTTGCCGGTGGAGGCGCAGATGACCGTCTGCGCGCCCCGCCCCAGCGCCTCGCTGACCGCCGCCGTCATGCCGCGGTCTTTGAAGGAGCCGCTTGGGTTGAGTCCTTCGTATTTGATGAACAAATCGAATCCGCCGCCGAGTTGGCGGGATACATTGTCGGCGCGAATCAAAGGCGTATTGCCCTCGAGCAGGCTGACGGTCCGCGTGTGAGGCGGGAGGTGAAGCAGATGTCCGTATTTGTGGAGGAGTCCCTGGTAAATCATGGGCGCAAGTTTAGCATAAATAGGGCTTACGCGTAATCAGCGTTCTCTAACGCCAATTACCTGTCCAGCGCGCTGGAGAACACGCTCCACGCAAAGTTTTGCGTAAGTTCTAATAAAATCATATCCCATTAACTTTTACGGATATACTGGAACGGATGAGACGCTGGATCGTTTTATTGCCTGTCATTCTGCTTGCCGCCTGCAGCGGCAAAAGCGCGCCTGCCCCTGCGCCGGCTTTCACGGTGACGGCATTCGCCCCTGCCCCAACGCCTTTGCCGCTTCCTTCGGTGACGTTCCCGCCTCTTCTGCCCGCCCCCCTGCCGGCGCGCACCGCGCCTGCCCCCCGCCCCACTCTCGACCCGAACGACTGGAAGAACTGGTCTGTCATCCCTTCCTTCATTGACCCAAGCCTGAAAAAAATCTACGAACTGGGTCTTTCGCTCGGCAACGACCCGCACGCTTTTTCCATCTTCGGCGATTGTCAGACGCGCCCCGATGAATTCTTCGGCGTTTTCGAAACCGACCCCGCCTCTCTTCAGAACCTTTCGCCCGAACTGCGTAAGACGGTTGCCTACTTTGCCGGCTCTTTCAACCGCGAATCTCCCACCGCCCAGGATGGCACCACCCCCGGCGCGCTGTTGTGGACGCAATGGCATCGCGGCGAGTTCGGCTGCACCTTCGCCGAAACTCCCGTGCAATGCGAACTGCGGATTCATCGTCCTTCGTTCGTGATCATTCAGGTTGGCACGCATTTCGAGTCGCGCAACGCCGAATACCTGCGCCGCATCATCACTCAATTGCTGGATGCCGGCGTCATCCCCATCCTTGCCACCAAAGCCGACAACCGCGAAAAGGACGAGCGCGTCAACCGCGACATGGCTTTGCTCGCCTCCGAATATGACCTGCCGCTCTGGAACTTTTGGGCGGCGGTCTCCGACCTGCCCAACCGCGGACTGTACACCCGCCCCGACCGCCCTCTGCAGGGAGACATCTACCTCACCGACGAAGCGGCGCAGCGTCACCGCCTGACCGGGCTGGAGGCGCTCGATTCCGTCTGGCGCGCGGTGACAGGACAATAGACCTTCCCCGAATTAACTTTTTGTTTCACGAAGTTCACAAAGCAACACGAATTCCTTTCTCTTTTCGTAAAAATTCGTGTGCTTCGCGGATGTTTTTTTACTTTGGACAGACAGGACTTACGCAAAACCCTGCATAGAGCGCGTCCGCTAACGCGCAGACCCTCTAATCAAGGTTAGAGAACGTTGATTAGGCGCAAGTCCCGACAGAGTCTAATGAAAAGACGATCCGCTGGGATCGTCTTCATCCTTCATCCTTTCAGCGGCGGCGCGTCCTTGTCGTACACGAACACCTGAATATCCATGCCCTCGCTGTTCAACAGGTCAATGGCGGGCTGGAACGTCGCGTCTTTGATTGCCTGCATATCTCCCGCCGGCGCATAGACGCTCAAACGCGCCTCCTCCTCCGACATCTTCACCGCCTTGATCTCCGCCCCTGCGCTCACGCCTTTGATCAAATCGGTCATTTGCTGAATCGCATCGTCAAGAGTCATAAAAACCTCTCTTCAATCGAAATTCTCAAATCTCCAATCATCAGAGTCTCTCGATCTGCGAGGAGATTGCTTCGCTTCGCTCGCAATGACACTATTTAGCCATCTTCGCCACCGTCACGCCCGCGCCGCCTTCGGTCTCCTTCGGCTCCTCGAACGACGCGACATACGGGCTGGATTTCAACGCGTTACGAACCGCGTCGCGCATCTTGCCCGTCCCCTTGCCGTGCACAATCCGCACGAACAGCAAACCAGCCGAATAGGCTTTTTCCAGATAGCGCTCCAATTCCTCCAAACCTTCATCCACCAGTTTGCCGCGCAGGTTCAATTCCAGACCAGGAGACTTCGGACTTGAGACCTGAGACCTGGAACTTGAAACTTGAGGCTTGATGCTCTCTACCGATAACTGCTCACTGATCACTGCCTCACTGGATTTCCTCACCAACTCCGACAACCTCGCCCGCACACGCAGACTCCCGATCTGCACCTCCGCATCCGACTCACCCAGGGCTGTCACCACACCTTCGGCATTCAACGTGCTGACGGTGACCCGCTCGCCCAACTTGAGCAACTGGTTACTGGTAACCGGCAGCTGTCCACTTTTTCTTTCAATCGGCTGTTCCACCTTTTCTTCGATGACTTCAACCTTCTCCTCGATCGCCTTCAACGCCTCGAGCGGCTGTTTCGCCTTCTTCAACTGCGCTTTCAACGATTCGATGTTCTTCTTCAAGATGGCAACTTCCAGCTCGCCTTCGGCGCGGGCTTTGGCAAGCACCTCCCGCCGCTCGTCTTCGATCTTCTCGAGGCGCTGTTCAAGTTCCCTGGTCTGCGCTTCGAGGCGGGCGCGGGCTTTTTCCAGTTTCTCGCGTTCGCGCGAAGTGCGGTTGCGTTCCTTACGGATGTCGTCGAGCAGTTTGTCGGCGCGCAGGTCGTCGGGGTGAATCTCTGCCTTTGCCGACTCAATGATCGGCTGGGGAAGACCGAGCCGCTGGGCGATGAGGAGCGCGTTCGAGCGTCCGGGCAGTCCGATTTCGAGGCGATAGGTCGGGCGCAGCGTCTTGATATCGAATTCCAAAGAGGCGTTGACCACGCCCTCGGTCGAATGGGCGAATGTCTTGAGTTCGGGGTAATGCGTGGCGATGAGCGTCGTGCAGCCCACTTCGAGCAGATGCTGAAGAATGGCGCGCGCCAGCGCCGCGCCTTCCTGCGGGTCAGTGCCGGCGCCCAATTCATCGAGGATGACGAGGGAGCGTTCGTCAATTTGCTTGAGAATGCGGATGATGTTGGTGATGTGACCGCTGAACGTGCTGAGCGACTGCTCGATGGATTGCTCGTCGCCGATGTCGGCAAAGACATTGTGGAAGAACGGCAGTTCCGAGCCGCTCTGCGCCGGGATGTGCAGTCCGCTTTGCGCCATGAGCGCCAGCAGACCGACCGTTTTGAGCGAGACTGTTTTTCCGCCGGTGTTGGGGCCGGTGATGACGATGGCGCGCGTACCGGGTTTGGGGTTCACGTCAATGGGGACGACGGTTTGAGGATCGAGAATGGGATGACGCGCCTGGATCAGTTTGATTTTCGATTTTCGATTTTCGACACCTGCACTTGCGCCAGGTGCAAGTGGTTTCGATTGATCTGACTGTTTTCTGCTCACTGATACCTGGTCACTGATCACTGGCTCACTGGCTCGCAATTCCTCCGCATACTTCGCCTTGGCAAAGACGAGATCGAGCATGGCGAGGTTTTCGATGCCATATTTGAACTCAGCCGCGTGTTCGCCCACCAGCATGGAAAGTTCGTGAAGGATGCGGCGTTCTTCCTCGCGCGCCTTCAGTTCGAGTTCGCGCAGTTCGTTGTTGAGTTCCACCACCGGCAGCGGTTCGATGAACAACGTCGCGCCGCTGGAGGATTGGTCATGGATGACCGCCTTGATTTGCCCTTTGAATTCGGCGCGCAGGGGGATGACGTACCTCCCGTCGCGCTGGGTGATGATGGGTTCCTGAAGTTTATTGCCCGCCTCGGTGAGATAGCGCTGCAAACGTGCCATCAGGCGGTCGTGCGCGACCTTGATCTCGCGCCTCAGCGCAGCGAGTTTCGGGGAGGCGGAATCGAGCACCTCGCCGCGGTCGGAGAGGACACGCGTGATGGCGTCCACGATGCCGTGCGTTTCGGGCAGCCCGGCTGCGATCTGGGAGAGACGCGGGTACTCCTCCGTTTTGCGCTCGAAGGTTTTCTTCAGTTCGCGGCATGAGATGAGCGTGGATTTTACGTCCAGCAGTTGCTGCGGGTCGAGCGTGCCGCCGCGCGCCGCCAGGTCCACTGCCGGGCGGATGTCGTGCGCGCCGCCAATGCCCACGTCCTGCACGGAGAACAGCCGCCGCGCCTCGGTCGTTTCGGCGAGGCGGGCGAGGGCGAGGTCGTAGGAATCGGTCGGTTCGAGTTCGAGCGCCAGTTCCATCGAAGCGGAAAAATCGCAGAACGACTTCAGCCGTTCGCGTATCTTCGGGAATTCCAAAACTTGCAGGCTTTTCGCGTCCATTGGGAGAATTATAACCACAGATGAACACAGATGAACACAGATGAACTCAGATGAACACGGGTGGAGAGGGAAGAAATGACAGGAGGGTGTCCGCATAAAATTAACCGCAAAGAACGCGAAGATCGCGAAGTTTAATGAGTTTTTTGCGCTCTTTGCGGCTTGGCGGTTCAAAAGGTTTATCAGACATTCCTTTGATAAAACCACGCCCCGGAAGCAAAGGTAGAACTGCACTTAACCGTGGTTGGATTTTTTGCCACGGATTAGCACAGATTTATACGGATTTTTTATTCCAATCCGTGATAATCTATGACAGCGTGCCCGCAGGGTAAATCTGTGGCTGATTTTTCCCTGCTGGAAGATTCCACGTTTTACGGTAGCGCTACCGAAGCAAATTGCCCCCGGGTTTTTCCGAAATCTGTGATACACTCCGTCCGCTCTCGTTGAAGAGCGCAAATCTCTGGGAATTGTTTTGATCGCTTCGAACGAACGCCCGATGAAAGAGTGTCGGGCTTTTTTGTTGGGCGGATGCGTCTGCGAAGACAAGTCTGATTGGCAGGAAGAAGTAACGGAGTCATCGGAACATCCCGTATCATGTCATTGCGAACGCCAAAGGCGTGAAGCAATTTCCCGCTCAATTGGGGATTGCTTCGTCACCCTGCGGGTCCCTCGCAATGACAGAATAAAAGGAAAACGATGACAACCGAATTTACCTCCCTCAACCTGCGTGAAGAAATCATGCAGGCAATCGCCGAACTCGGCTACTCCACGCCGACGCCCATCCAGGCTGCGCTTATCCCCCTCATGCTCGCCGGGGCAGATGTGATCGGTCAGGCGCAGACCGGCACCGGCAAGACCGCCGCCTTTGCCCTCCCCATCCTCCATCACTTTCAACCGCAAAAGCATGTGCAGGCTCTGATCCTCGCGCCCACACGCGAACTCGCCCTGCAGGTCGCCGATTCGATGAACGAGTACGGCAAACACCTCAACCTGCGCGTGCTAGCCGTTTACGGCGGTCAGCCCTACGGACCGCAGATCAGCCGCCTCAACCGCGGCGTGGATGTGGTGGTGGGCACGCCCGGCCGCCTGCTCGACCTGATCGAACGCAGCGCGCTCAACATCAAACACATCCGCACGCTCGTGCTCGACGAAGCCGACGAAATGCTCAACATGGGCTTCATGGAAGACGTGGAAAAAATCCTGGCGGAGACTCCCGCCGAGCGGCAGACCGCGCTTTTCAGCGCCACCCTGCCCCCGCGCATCCGCTCCCTCGCCAGCCGCTTCATGCGGGACCCTCAATCTGTGACCATCAAACGGGACTCGCTCAACGCCTTAGCCATCGAACAACGCTGTTACCTCGTCCACGAAGCGGACAAGACCAACGCCCTGACGCGTCTCTTCGAGATCGAGCCAATCAAGAGCGCGTTGATCTTCGCCCGCACCCGCGCTGAGACCGCCGCCCTCGCCAACGAACTGGTCGTGCGCGGCATCCCCGCCGAAGCCATTCACGGCGACCTCGACCAGAACGCCCGCGAGCGCGTCCTCGGGCGATTCCGCGCCAATCAATTGAAAGTGCTGGTCGCCACCGATGTCGCCGCGCGCGGGCTGGACATTGACGACATCTCGCACGTCTTCAACTTTCACCTGCCCGACGACGCCGAGGTGTACATCCACCGCATCGGGCGGACGGGCCGCGCCGGGAAGGCAGGCGTTGCCATTACGCTGCTCTCGCCGAAGGAAAAACGCCGCCTGCGCGAAGTGGAAGCGCTCACCAAACAGACCGTCACAAAGATGGAACTGCCCACCGCCGCAGACATTCAACGTCACCGCGAGAACAAGGTCATCGAGACGATGAAGATCTGGCTCGGACGCGGACGTTACAAGCGCGAACTCGAAATGGTGCAGGAACTGATCGAAGCCGGTCATGACCCGCTCAACATCGCCGCCGCCGCCATCAAGATCGCGCGCGCCGACGAGAAACAGCGTCCGATTGCAGAGATTGGAGAGGTGAAAGACGAGGGAAAGAGGAAGGACGAAAGAAAAACATTCGGGCGGCGCGAAGAGCCCGGGCGCGGTAACAGGCAAAGGCTTAAGGGCGATGCGTCCCACGAGGAGGGCATGGTCCGTTTGAAGATCAACAAGGGCAGGTCGAGCGGCATCCGCCCGAACGACATCGTCGGCACGATTGCCTTCCATGCCAACATCCCCGGTTACACCATCGGCAAGATCCGCATCGAGGATAACTTCACCTTTGTGGACATCCCCGCAGACCTGCTCGAACAGGTGATGACGCACAACGGCAATTACCGCGTTGGAAAAGAAAGGCTCAGCCTGACGAGGGCAAAGTAGCGCAACAGTTCCCGCTCCAGCAGACGCGCCGTGATTTTGGCTTTATTCGAGCAGGGATTTGATTGAATCCCACAACTCGGGCATGTCCAAAATTTCCCCAAACTCCGTCACCCATCGTTCGATGCGCTTTACATCCAGGTTCGGATACTTCGCCGCAATGGTGCGGATATCCTCCAAATCCTTGGGGCGGTGGGCGACGGCTTTCATGATGATCAGGTCTTCAGGGGTGGGAAGGCGCAGCCGCAAAGTGTCATCCACTTCATGGAGATTGCCTCTCTCAATCATCTCTTCCTCGAAAGGCAAAGCGCCGAGAGAAATGTCTATGCTCGTATCGGTTGGCGTATGCTTCAAAAGCACCACACGGCTTTTCCTTGCAAATTCAAGCACATTTTCGATGCGCGGCTCGATCCCTTCCTCTTTTGCCATTTTCAACAGGCGGGGCAGATCTTCGTTTGAAAGCAAAAAGACCGCATCCACATCTTCCGTGAAGCGCGCTCTGCCCAAAAGACTAACCGCAGCCCCGCCGATAATGACTCCTTTGTTATCGAAGCGCGACAACAAATGCTGTAAGGCGTCGAGGGCGTCCAGGAGTGGTTCGAGATGGTCAGATTTTGCGCCCATAGTGGGTTCGGATTTTTGCCCAGCGTTCGAAAACTTTCATCTCCCCGTCATCATCACCGCGTCGGAGTCCAAGACGTTTTGCCCGCCGCATGATGGCATTCAAATATTGCCAGTTCCGCCGCGGCGTTAAAGCACGCAGTTCCTGCCGCTCGATTTCCTCGACAGCTTTCCAGCGTTCCTTGAAGAGACGAACATCCTCGGCTTTCATGTTGTAAATTATAGCACCCTGTCAGCCCCATCTTTCATGCCTTGAGCAGGCTGATTTCGCGCGGCATCTCGTCCCACGTCCTGCCGTCG
>DAOUBY010000184.1:0-9156 GCA_034432325.1 Anaerolineales bacterium | reverse complement strand
ATCTCCAGGGTGATCTTTCCGAAATTTTCGTTTCGTTCCAGTCGTTCCTGGGCGCGCGCGGCTTCCTTCAGCGGGAAGGTCGAATCCAGTATTGGTTGTAACTTTCCCGACGTAACCAAATCCATCACCTGCCTGAACTCCTCCAGCGTGCTCATCGTCGAGCCGAGGATGCTCAGGTGTTTGGCAAACAGATAGCGGTTATCAATCTCGAACTTTGGTCCGCCGCTGTTGCCCACGGTGAGAAGCCTGCCGCCTTTCCTCAGCGCCCGCAGGCTGTGCATGAACGTCGTGCCGACGTTGTCCACCACCACATCCACGCCGCGCTTGTTGGTGGCGAGATACACCGCCTTTGACCAGTCTTCCTCTTTGGAGCGGTCAATCAGGATGTCTGCGCCGATGGACTCCGCCTTCGCCAACTTGCCCGCGTCAGCCCCCACGACGATGACCTGTGCGCCCATTAATTTGGCGATCTGCACGCTGGCAGTGTTGACTCCTCCCCCCGCCCCGACGACGAGGACCGTCTCCCCGCTTTGCAATTTCCCGCGTGTGACCAGAGAATGCCACGCCGTTTGATACACCAGCGCCGAAGCCGCCGCGCGATGATAATCGAAATCGCCGGGTAACTTGTAAAGTTGCTTTACCGGCAGGGCAATGTACTCCGCGTACGTTCCGCGCACCGTCTCGCCGAGCAGATGCCAGTTGACGCACATGTTGTCTTTGCCGGCAAGGCAAAACTCACAATTCCCGCACCCCAGGTTGGCATTGATGACAACGCGGTCGCCGACTTTCATTCCCCCCTCTAGCCCCCCCAACCTTGGGGGGGATGAAAGGGGGGAAACCGCCACAACCTCGCCTGCGCCGTCCGCGCCGGGGATGTGGGGCAGTTCCAACTTCAATCCTGCCCAGCCCTTGCGTACGAACACATCCACGCGGTTGAGCGCGGCGGCGCGCAGGCGGATTAATGCCTCGCCGGGTTTCGGCTGCGGCGTTGGAAAGTCGGCGTATTCGAGAACTTCCGGTCCGCCGTGCTGGTGGAAGAGGACTGCCTTCATGGATGACTACTTCAATCCCATTTCGCTTCTCGAAATGACCAGGCGTTGAATCTCGCTCGTCCCTTCGTAGATTTCGGTGATCTTCGCATCGCGGAAATACCGCTCGACGGGCAGTTCCTTGCTGTAGCCCATCCCGCCGTGAATCTGCACCGCCTGGTGCGTGACCCACATCGCCGTTTCGCTGGCAAACAACTTCGCCATCGAAGCCTCCAGCGAATACCGCCTGCCGTCCTTTTTGGAATTTTCCTTTGCCATTGCCGCGTTATAAATCAACAGCCGCGACGCCTCGATGCGCGTCTTCATATCCGCGATTTTGAAGCCCGTACCCTGAAATGCGCCAATCGGCTGACCGAACGCCTCCCGCGTGACCGCATACTGACGCGCCGCTTCGTAAGCCGCTTCTGCAATCCCCAGCGCCTGCGTCGCAATGCCGATGCGCCCGGCGTCCAGCACGGTCATGGCGATCTTGAACCCTTCCCCCTCCTCGCCGAGACGGTTTTCCACAGGCACGCGGCACTCCTCGAAAATCAACTCGCTGGTTGCCGAAGCGCGGATGCCAAGTTTCGGCTCCTTCTTGCCGCGTGTGAGACCGGGCGTATTCCCCTCCACCAAAAACGCCGTAATCCCCTTGTGCTTTTTCTCCGCGTCGGTCATCATGAAAACGACGAAATAATCCGCCACCGGCCCGCTGGTGACCCAGGATTTGCGTCCATTCAGAATGTAGTGATTGCCGTCGCGCACTGCCCGCGATTTCATCGTCCCGGCGTCCGAGCCGCTCATCGGTTCGGTCAACGAGTATGCGCCGATGGACTTCCCCGACGCGATGGGCGTGACGAACCTCCGTTTTTGCTCCTCCGTTCCAAACTTCATAATGCCGTGACAGTACAGCGAATTGTTCACCGACATGATGACGCCGTGCGCTGCGTCGGCTTTGGAGATTTCCTCCAGGGCGAGCACATAGGCAAGGGTGTCCATGCCTGCGCCGCCGTATTCTTCAGGGATTTCGACGCCCATGAAGCCCATCTCGCCCATCTTTTGGATGGTCTTGTGCGGAAATTCGCCGCTTTCATCGAATTCCGCTGCAATGGGGACAATTTCTTTCTGTGCAAAATCGCGCGCCGTGTCGCGGATCATCTTGTGTTCTTCGCTCAAGGGGTACAGGGCAAGTTCGCTCATTCCATTCCTCCGGGTGTGATGAGGGCATTATAACCTCAGCGGGGCGCTCTGATAAAATGGGGGAAACTTCTCATGAACCTCAAGCCTTCCACGCAAGATCGCATCTGGGCGGCTCTTGCCCATCTCTCTGCGCTGGCAATGGGGTTTGGGCTGCCGCTCGCCCTCATCGGCTGGTCGGAGAACCGCCGCAAATCCAACTATGCAGGGTTTCAATCCCTTCAGGCGCTGGGATACCAAACCCTGGGGTACACGCTCTGGCTGATCCTCACGCTCGTCGTCATGGTGGTTTCTTCGGTGGGATTTCTTGCCAGCGTGCAGACTCTCGACACCCTCGCAGCCGACCTCAACGCCTGGACTGCGGCTTACTCCCTGTTCCTCTTCGGTCTGTTCGCCCTGTATCTTGTTCCTCCAATTCTCGCGGCGGTTGCCTGCGCCCTCGGCATGGACTTCCGCTACCCCATCCTCGGAAGCCGCCTCGCCCGCTACCTCGACTATGACCCCTCCCGCGCCTCCGCAGATTCCCTCTGGCTGGACGATGAACACGAAGACCGCTGGGTGGCGGCGATGGGACATTTTGCGGTCATCATCGTGCTGTGGGGGTTGCTTGCGCCCATCACTGCCTGGGCGCTGGGGGGAAAGCGCAGTTCGTTTCTCAAATTCCAGTCGGCGCAGGCGGTGGTGTATCAAGCCGGTACCACGCTTCTGTATCTTGCGGCAGGCTTCTTCTATTTCTTTGGGCTGGTTGTCTTTATCCTGACCATTGGCTTTGGGAGCGATGCAGCGCTTGATTCGACGGGCGGCGCAATCGGCGCAGTTGTGTTTTTCGTTTCGCTGTTGATTTCATTGCTGATTGTCCTGATTGTGCCGCTGCTGCACATCCTCGGTCAGTGGGCGGGATACCGCGTGTTGAAAGGGCATGATTACCGCTACCCGCTTGTGGGGCGGCTGGTGGAGCGATGGATAAAGACCAGATAACCTTGAGGAGAGAACCGATGAAAATTTTGATTGCAACCGACATGGAAGGGGTTACCGGCGTGACAACCTGGGAGCAGGTGACGCCGGGACATGCGGAGTACGCGCGTTTTCGCCGGCTGATGACGCAGGACGTGAACGCCGCCATTCGCGGGGCAATGGAGGCGGGCGCAGACGAGGTCATTGTGGCGGATGGGCATTGGAACGGGTCGAATATTTTGATTGAGGAACTCGATCCGCGGGCGAGGCTGAATAGCGGTTCGCCCAGCCCGTTTTCGATGATGCAGGGCATTGATGAAACGGTGGACGCTGTGTTCTTCGTCGGCTATCACGCCCGCAACGGCTCGCCGAACGCCGTTCTCGACCATACCTGGTCGTCGAAGACGGTTGCCAATGTGTGGCTGAACGACCTTTTGACGGGGGAGTATGGTTTGAATGCGGCAGTTGCCGGTCACTTTGGCGCGCCGGTGATTCTGGTGACAGGCGACCAGACCGCGTGCAGTCAGGTTGTTGAATTGTTGGGGGATATGGAGACGGCAGTCGTCAAGCAGGCGACGGGGCGGTTTGCTGCAGAGTGCCTTCCGCCGGCGGTGACGCAGGAACTGATTGCCGAGGCGGCTTCGCAGGCGGTGAGCCGCCTGCTGGAAGGCGACGTGCCGGACCCGTTTGTGCTGGATACGCCGGTGCGCGTGACGGTGGAGTTTTTCACGTCGGATATGGCGGATAAGGCTTCGCGGATTCCCTCCACGCGGCGGGCGGGGACGCGTGTTTCATTCCCGGCGGAGGAGATGGCTTCCGCGTATAACGGGTTCCGGGCGATGGTGACGCTGGCAGGCGACTGAAGGTAGGAAAAGGTTCCTCGAAACGGAATCAGCCGTCAGTTTGGGAAAGGAGGCGGCGCGCAGCGCGTCTGGTTCGGAAATTGGCGATTGACGTTGTTCCGTATTTTCTTATAATATCAGGACTTACGCAAAAACCCTGCGTAGAGCGCGTTCTCTAACGTGCAGACTGAATCATCAACGTTAGAGAACGTTGATTGCGCGTAAGTCCTAAATATGCCCACTTACGACAATCAGGTTTTTGGTCTTTTTTTTTAGGAAAGGAGGCGGCGGCACAATCTATCTTTTCGGGGTTCGTTTTTGCCAATTCAAATATTTCAAAGGAGAGAGAGATATGAAATCCAAGTGGTTCGTATTGATGAGCGCGCTGATGGTGGCGAGCATTGCCCTTTCGGCATGCGGAGGCGCGGCGAGCGGCGGCGGTGATACCGCTGGCGGACCGTTGAAGGAAGTGGGCGAGGGGGAAGGCGCGCTTTCGATTGTCGCCTGGGCTGGGTACATCGAGCGCGGCGAGACCGACCCGGCGTATGACTGGGTGACCCAATTCGAGAAGGATACCGGTTGTATTGTGAGCGTGAAGACCGCCGCCACCTCGGACGAGATGGTTGCGCTGATGAACGAAGGCGGCTTCGACCTGGTCACCGCTTCGGGCGACGCTTCGAACCGCCTGATCTCGGGCGGGCGCGTCCAGCAAATCAACATTGATCTCATTCCCAGTTACAGCAAAATTGACCCGCGCCTGCAGAACGCTCCCTGGCACACGGTGGATACCAATGGCGACGGCGTGGCGGAGCATTACGGCGTGCCGTATTCTTCCGGGCAGAATATCCTGATGTACCGCACCGATGTGTTCGGCGATCAGCCGCCCGATAGTTGGAATGTGGTCTTCGAGGAGATGACGCTGCCGGACGGTAAATCGAACAAGGGACGCATTCAGGCGTACGACGGTCCCATCTATGTGGCGGATGCGGCGCTGTATTTGATGTATCACCGCCCCGAACTTGGGATTACCAACCCCTACAACCTGAACCGCGAGCAGTTCGACGCGGCGATTGCCCTCCTGCGCCAGCAGCGTCAGTTGATCAACCGCTACTGGCACGACGCCTTCATTCAGATGGACGATTTCACCAACGAAGGCGTGGCGGCTTCCGGCTCGTGGCCCTTCCAGGCGAATCTGTTGAAGTTTGGCGGCGCGCCGATTGACAAGGTTGTGCCGAAGGAAGGCGCCACTGGTTGGGCGGATACGACCATGCTGCATGTGAACGCCGCTCACCCCAACTGCGCTTACAAGTGGATGGAATGGTCGCTCAACCCCAAAGTGCAGGGCGATTTGGCGGCGTGGTTCCAGAACGTCCCCGTCCGCTTGGATGCGTGCGAAGGCAATGATTTGCTCGGTCCCGATGGATGCGTCAACAACGGTTTGAACGACTTCGACAAAATCTGGTGGTGGCGCACGCCCACTTCGGATTGCGGCGACAACGATCCCGCCACTGAATGTGTTCCCTACTACGAATGGGTCACGAACTACGTTGCCGTCATCGGCGGGCGTTAATTTTCAGTTTGCCTGTGGCGTCAGGCGGGATCCCGCCTGACGCCCATTGCATCGTTGGCGTTCTCTACTGCCAACGGTACTGCATAAAGTGAGTGAATGAGTTGCCCAACAAAATGACCAGTCCAACACAACCAGCCATTCGATTCGAGAACGTCAGCAAGTATTTCGGCAGCGTGAAGGCGGTGGAGCAAGCCAACCTCGAGATTCAAGACGGCGAATTTTTCTCCCTGCTCGGACCTTCCGGCTCCGGCAAGACCACCTGCCTGCGCATGATTGCCGGCTTCGAGACGCCCACCTCGGGTCACATTTTTCTCTACGGGCAGGATGTCTCCAGCCTGCCCCCCTACGAACGCGACGTGAACACGGTCTTTCAAGATTATGCCCTCTTTCCGCACATGAGCGTTGGGGATAACATCGCCTACGGGTTGATGGTGAAAGGCGTGCCCAAACCCGAGCGGATGAAGCGCGTGGATGAAATGCTCGACCTCGTTCAACTTGCGGGATACGCCGACCGTAAACCCTCCCAGCTCTCCGGCGGACAACGCCAGCGCGTCGCCCTCGCCCGCGCCTTGATCAATCACCCCAAAGTTTTACTCCTCGACGAACCGCTCGGCGCCCTCGACCTGAAACTGCGCCAGCAAATGCAGGTGGAACTCAAGGCGATTCAAAAGCGCGTTGGCATCACCTTCATCTTCGTCACGCACGACCAGGAAGAAGCGCTGACCATGAGCGACCGCATCGCCGTGTTCAACGAAGGAAAGATCGTTCAAGTGGGCACGCCGGCGGAAATCTACGAACACCCGTCCACGGCGTTTGTCGCCGGCTTTGTGGGGACTTCCAATTTGGTGGACGGTGAAGTCGCAAAGCGCATCACCGGGCGCGAGATTCGCTTCTCCATCCGCCCGGAAAAGATTCACATGGGAGCGCCGGACGCCAAAGTCGAAGCGGATAGTTACAGCGCCGACGGCGTGGTGCGCGATGTCATCTACCTCGGTCTTTACACCCGTTACCTCATCGAACTGAACGGCGGCGGCGACCTGGTGGTGGTGGAGCAGAATCTCAAAACCACGTCCATGGACGTGCTAAAAATCAAAGGGCAGGCGGTGCGCCTGCACTGGAAGAAGGAACATATCCGCGAGGTGGGAGGTTCGTGATGCTTCAACGTCTTTCCACGTTCCTGTATCGGCGTCCGCGCCTGGTTTTGGCGCTTCTGCTCGGACCGCCCATGCTCTACATGGTGGTGGTCTATCTGGGTTCGTTGTTCGTTCTGCTGCTCAACAGTTTTTACTACCTGGAGGAATTTACCGGGCTGATTGTCCGTGAATTCACGCTGAGAACATACGCGCAAATCTTCGAGCCAGCCAACCGCGACATTTTCGTCCGCACGGCGGGCATGGCGGCGGCGGTGACGGTTGCCGATGCGTTGATTGCCTTTCCGCTCGGTTATTACATCGCCAAATTTGCCTCGCCCCGTCTGAAAACCTGGCTCATCATCGCCGTGACCCTGCCGCTCTGGTCCAGTTATCTGGTGCGCGTCTATGCCTGGAAGTTGATTTTGGCGCAGGAGGGCATCCTCTCCTGGTTTATCAAACTCCTGCATCTCGACGGCGCGCTGAACTGGCTGTTGAGCCTGCCGGGCATTGGCGGTTCATCTCTTGCGCTCTCGCCCATCGGCATGTTCATCGTCTTCGTGTACATCTGGCTTCCTTACATGATCATTCCCATTCAAACGGCGCTGGAGCGTGTGCCTTCGTCCCTTCTCGAAGCCTCCAGCGATTTGGGAGCGAAGCCGTTTCAAACCTTCCGAACCGTCATCCTGCCGCTGGCGTTTCCGGGGGTGGTGGCAGGCTCGATCTTCACCTTTTCGCTGACGCTCGGCGATTTCATCGTGCCGCTTTCGCTCGGCAATTCCAAATTTTTCATCGGACAGGCGGTCTATTCGTATCAAGGCACGGCAGGCAACATTCCCCTCGCCGCCGCCATGACGATGGGACCGGTGGTCATCATGGTCGTTTATCTGCTGATTGCAAGAAAACTGGGAGCCTTCGATGCCCTCTAACGTTTCCTATGGTCAAAAAGCCTCCTGGGGGCTGACGCTTGCGGCATGGGGCGGGCTGTTGTTCCTGCACGTCCCCATCCTGATTATTTTTCTCTACACCCTCACCCCCGACGAAACGACTTACACCTTCCCTCTGCCGGGAATTACCTTCAAATGGTTCGGCATTGCGCTTCACCGCCCCGATCTGTGGCGGGCGTTGACCCTTTCCCTGCAGGTGGCGGCGGTTGCCACCGTCGTTGCGCTGATTCTCGGCACGCTTGCCGCGGCGGCGGTGTATCGCAGTAAGTTCTTCGGCAGGGAGGCGGTCTCCTTTCTCCTCGTCCTGCCCATTGCCCTGCCGGGCATTGTCACCGGCATTGCCCTGCGCACCACCATCGGCTCGCTGGATATTCCCTTTTCCTACTGGACCATCGTTGTGGGACATGCCACGTTTTGCGTGGTGGTGGTGTACAACAACGTGCTGGCGCGTTTTCGCAGGATGCAGGGCTCGCAAATCGAAGCCTCGATGGACCTGGGCGCCAACTCGTTTCAGACCTTCCGCTATGTGATCTTTCCCAATATTGCCACCGCCCTCCTGGCGGGCGGGATGCTGGCGTTTGCCCTCTCGTTCGATGAAGTGATTGTCACGACCTTTACCGCCGGTCAACAAACCACGCTTCCCATCTGGATCTTCAGCCAGTTGACCCGTCCGCGCGACCGCCCTGTGACGAATGTGGTGGCGATGTTCGTCATGCTCATCACCTTCCTGCCGATTTTCTTTGCGCAGAAGATCACGGCGCAGCGTTCGGATGTGGAGGGCGGCTCGAAGTGATCCGCTCTCAGAGAGTGTTTTGAAATTCATGTTCCAACCACAGATGAACACCGATAAATTGGATTTATACGTAATTTCATCGCGTTTTTCATCAGAATCCGTGTTCATCCGTATTCATCTGCGGTGCATCCCTATTTGTAAAACACTCTCTCAGGGCAGATCAGGGTGCGTTCTCTAACGCGTCTGCCGGCGTAAAAGAACGCCGCATGCGCGCAGGATTTTTTAATCAGCGTGGCGGAGGCTGATGCGGGAGAATCCGCCTCGAGCGCGGAAAAGAGGCGTTTTTTTTTGTCCCGAAATTCCCGCCTCGAAAAGATTGACACCACGTCAATTGCCATTACAATTGCTCGAAATCCAAAAAGGAGCGTTCGATATTGCAACGACTCGCACGAGTGTGAATGAAGAAATGCTTGTGCCGCCTCTCTAATTTGATACGCCACGAATAAAATCTGGCTTCCGCCGCCCTCCAACTCAGACTTGGTGAGGCGGCGGGACTGCTTAACGTTAGCGCAGTCAACACAGTGGTTCAGAGCTGTTGTGCTTTGACTGTTTTTGTTTTTTCTTATAGACAGAGCATAAGCAAAGCCTTGTGTATAGCGTGTTCTCTAAGAGAGTGTCTTATAAATGTGGATTGACCGCAGATGAACACGGATGAACACTGATTCTGAAGAAAAACGAGATGAAATTACTTTGTA
>DAOUBY010000183.1:0-10963 GCA_034432325.1 Anaerolineales bacterium | reverse complement strand
TGGTAAATGGTAAATGGTTATTGGCGCGTGAGAGAATTGAGATTTGATCTCTTGCATAAATCTGCCGTCGTTAGAGAACGCCTCCTGCGCCAGAGCGTATTGTGCGCTCTCCGGCGCGCTTTTGCAAGAGGTCTATTGGAGACTGGAGATTGAAACTGGCAACCGGTGTTGATTTGATAGAGATTTCGCGCATCGAGGAGGTGATTGCCCGTCACGGCAGGCACTACCTCGAGCGGATTTATACGCCTGCGGAGTTGGAGCAGTGCGGCAGGCGCGTCGAGTCGCTGGCGGGGCGTTTCGCGGCAAAGGAGGCGGTCGCCAAGGCGTTGGGCTGCGGGATTGGCGATGTGACGTGGAAGGAAATCGAAATTCTGGGCGACGAGCAGAACGCGCCGGTTTTGACCTTGCACGGCGCGGCTGAATTGAAAGCAAAAGAATTGGGCGTGACAAATTGGTCGGTGAGCATCAGCCATAGTCAGAGTCATGCCGTGGCGGTTGCGGTGGGGATCGGGTAAAAAAGACCTCCCGTGAGCCAGTATCACGGGAGGCGCAACGGACAGGACTCGACTCGTGTCCGGGTTGCCGGGTTATAGGTTGTCTTCCACGCCGATCCACAGGTGACCAGGCAGGACGGGACGGTAGGCGCGAACGGTGATTTTTCCGTCTTTTGGGGTGTGATCCTGCAACATGCTTGGATGGACGAGGCACAGGTCGGGGCGGCGTCCAAATTTCTTTTGGTAGTAGTCCATTGCCTTTTGGATTTTGATTTCCAAAGCCGTTTGAGAATTGTCGTACCATAGCATTCCGGTATACATTTCTGTCTCCTTTCAACCCTGGCTGGGAAGCCAAAACTTCAGCCAGCGGTTGCCTTCGCGGAGGGCAAACTCGACGCCGGCGTTCAGCGTACGCAAGCCTGCCCCATCCGCTCCCAATTTGCGAATCTGCTCAGCGTTTTGAATGCGCCCAAAAATTTGCGTGCGAAATGCGGCAAACCAGGGATTCATCACGTCGAGACGTTGTGAGTTCAGCGTGATGATGGGCCAGACGCGGCGCGCCGGTCCGCGCAGAAGGAGCCAGCGCAGATTTTGAACCGCCTCCATCTCCAGGTTGGAGATCGCTTCGAGGTCGTCCAGCAGGAGCAGGATGGACTGTTTGCTGGTTTTGTTGCCATGCGCCCAGGAAGCAAGCGACAGGATGAAATCCTCCGCCGAACGGTGATGGATGGAAAACACGCCCACATTGTTGGGAATATTTTCGAGGCGGTTCCATTCTTCGGGATGGCTGGTCAGTGCGCCGAATTGCAGTTTCTCCGCTGAATGCATTTTTCCCGCTGCCCGGGCAATGGTTTGAAGCAGAGCGGTCTTTCCGGTCCCCGCCTCGCCAACGATTAAAAGCGGACCCGGCGCGGGGTCATGGAGGTTCAACAGCACCGGCAGTTCGTCATACGCCATGCCCAGGAAGAGCGCCTCGGCGGGAAGGGGACCAAGCCCAGCCAGAACCTGACTCAAGGCGGGGTGATCAGGCATGGGCTTGGGGAGACGCGCCGCCTTCATCTCCGTCTGAACTTCGTTGAGCGCTTCCACCATTAATTCATAACGGTGTGTTTGGTCGTTATCCATGGTTCCTCGCTTTTTAGAACGTATGTTCTAATATAAAGCCGAATCTTCCCCCTGTCAAGAGGCACGCGGCAGGGCAGCATGGTTTTCTCAAAGTCAGCAAAAGCGGCATCGAATGGACGCGAATGAACCCAATTTTTGTGTAATTCGCGTAATTTGATGCAAAAAAAACAGAGCAGGCGGTCATAAAGCCAACTTGAGAAAGCCATAGGTGGATAAACGCCAAGCCTTGACATCGTCCCGTTTTCGCAGATAATAAGCGCTAACAGGCGACCCCATAAAAGCAATGACAGAGGAAAGTAGGCTGGCGGAAGCCGCCAGAGAGATGGGATGAATGCGCTGAAAGTCCCATTCGACCGAAACCAGCCGAAGTTCCCTCTCGAGCCTCCTGCGTGAACACGTTACAAGCCGAACGTCAGTAGTGCAGGACGCAGTCCCAGCGTTAGAGGGGAGGCTGATGATGGTCAGCGCTGAGTGAGCCGATACAGGCTAATTTGGGTGGTACCGCGGGAATTCTCCCTCCCGTCCCAGACTGGGCGGGAGTTTTTGTTTGTGTATGGAGTCCGAAGTCTCCCGGCTTTGGAGACCACCATCTGGATGGCAGCGTCTGATGAAAATTGACAAATAAATGCCGTAACCGCATAGTTGGCGTTCTCCCTGGATTGCCGCCAGGACAGGCTAACGCCAACGGGCGTGTATTACGAGATTGTTTTCATAAAATCCGTAGCGCGGAATTCATTCCGCAACCTAAAGCGACATGAATGTCGCGCTACAAAATCTTCGCGGTTGTGATAGTTTTTCAAGAGCAATTCTGTAGTCATTATAAGTTACAACAACCTCGGCTGCCCCTCCTCCGACCACTCCAACCCCAAATGCTCATACGCCGATTTGGTGGCGATGCGTCCCTGCGGGGTGCGGTCGAGAAATCCCAGTTGCAGCAGGTACGGCTCGACCACGTCCATGATGGTATCCTGTTCCTCGCTGATGGAGGCGGCGATGGTGTTCAAGCCCACCGGTCCGCCGCCATATTTTTCGATGATGGTGCGCAGGACGCGGCGGTCCACGTCATCGAGACCGAGCGGGTCCACCTGCAATAAATCGAGCGCCTCCCGCGCGACCTCCTGCGTGATGACGCCGTCCGCGCGCACCTGGGCATAATCGCGGACGCGGCGCAGGAGACGCAGGGCAATGCGCGGCGTACCGCGCGCCCGCTTCGCCACCTCGCCGACGCCTGATTCGTCCGCCTGAACCTTGAGCATCCCTGCCGCCCTTCTCACAATCTGTCGCATGGCTTCGAGGTCATAGTAATCCAGCCGGTAGACCGCGCCGAAGCGCGCCCGCAATGGAGCCGTCACCAGCGCCAGCCGCGTCGTCGCGCCAACCACGGTGAAGCGCGGCAACTTCAAGCGAATGGAACGCGCCGAGGGTCCCTTGCCGATGACGATGTCGAGCGAAAAGTCCTCCATCGCAGGGTAGAGAACCTCCTCCACAGCCCGCCCGAGACGATGGATTTCGTCAATGAACAGCACATCGCCCTGGCGGAGGTTGGTGAGGATGGCGGCGAGGTCGCCGGCGCGCTCGATGGCGGGTCCCGCCGTCACTTTGACGTTGACGCCCATTTCGTTGGCGACGACATGCGCGAGGGTGGTCTTGCCGAGACCGGGCGGTCCGTAGAAGAGGACGTGGTCGAGGGCTTCGCCGCGTTTCTTCGCCGCAGAAATGAGGATGGACAGGTTTTCCTTGACCTGATCCTGACCGATAAGGTCGGCGAGCTTTTGCGGACGCAGGGCATTGTCCACGCGGTCGTCGGGTTTGGATTCGGGGTCGAGAGGGCGAGGGTTTGGCATGGGAGGGATTATAAAGGATAAAAGATGAAGGTTGAAGGATGAAGGAAGCGAGGAGAAAGCGGAGGGGAGGATAAAGTTGATGGGCAGAGTCAGGCGTCGGTGAGGGCGAGGCGGATTTTCATCCCAATCAGGACTTACGCAAAACCTTGCATAGAACGTGTTCTCGAACGCGCAGACTGGATCATCAACGTTAGAGAACGTTGATTACGCGTAAGCCTGCAAACGCGCAAGTCCTGCAAATGAAAAAAGGGGACGACCATGACAGCCGTCCCCGCAGTGGGTTGAGGTCAATTATTGGAGGGGTTCGAAGGTCACTTCGACGGTCATGCCCCATTTGAGGCGCGGGTCGGTTTCGTCCACTTTGATATAGACGGTGTAAATCACGTCGCCGCTTTGAAGGTAGGAGGCGCCGCTGATTTCGGTAACGATGCCTTTGAGGGCAAGGTCGGGCAGGGCGTCGGGAGTGAAGGTGACCGCCTGACCGACGGAGAGTTCCACGACTTCGAGTTCGGTGATGTCGCTGGTTTCGATGATCCACGCGGAGGTGTCGGCGACGCTGACGGCGCGGGCTTCGGGACCGACCTGCTCGCCGGCGCTGACCGCCACATCCATGACGACGCCGTCGAAGGGCGCGGTGAGGATGTAGTTGGCAAGCGCCGCTTCTGCCGCGGCGACCTGCGCTTTGGCGGCTTCGAGACGGGACTGGGCGAGGGCAAGTTGCTCTTTGTTTGCGCCGTCGGCGGAGAGTTCCCATTGGTACCTGGCTTCAGCTTCGGCGGCGAGGGCGGCGTCGAGCGCGGCGCGGACGGAGTCGCGTTCGCGCTGGATTTTTTCGAGTTCGGCGACGGCGTTGTCGTAATCCCGCTGGGCGGCGCGCAGTTTGTCTTCGGCGGTTTTGCGTTTGGAATTGTCCTTGTCGAGGTCTTTGTATTTGTCGAACTCGGTTTGGGCGTCTTCGAGGTTCTGTTTGCGCTCGTTGACCGTCGCCTGCTGGTCGTCAATGCGCTTCTGGATGTCGCGCGGGTTGAGGTCGTTCCATTTTTTCTGCGCTTCGGCGCGGGCGATTTGCGCTTTTTGGTAGGCGTCCCAGGCGGCGGCGCGGTTGGCGTCTGCGGTGCGGTTGAGGGCGTCCAGCGCCTGCTGGGCGTTGAGCAGTTCCAGTTTTGCGGCGGCAAGTCCCGCTTCGGCTTGCGGCGCGTTGGAGAGGCGCGCCAGCACGTCGCCCTTGCGGACACGGTCGCCGATCTTTATGTTGACCTGTTCCACAATGCCGCGGGCTTGAAAGGACAGGTTGGCGGCGCGGACGGGTTTGAGGTGTCCTTCTGCGACAACAGCGGTTGACGAGGCGGCAGGGGCGGAGGGAGTGTTCGCCGCCGCAGGAGCCACCTGCTGGTTCGCGCAGGCGGTCAGACTCAGCGCGAGGATGAAGATCAGTGGTATCAGTTTGTTCGTTGTTTTATTCATTGCTGCCTTCCTTATACCCTCACCCCTTTGCCCCCCTCCCAAATTGGGAGAGGGGTTGGGGTGAGGAAAGATTATTCATACGCCAGCACTTCACGGATGGTGAGCCGTGCCGCATTGCGGGCAGGCAGAACGCTCGCCACAGCAGACAGCGCCAGCACCAGCGCCAGCCAGATGGTGTAGCCCATGTAGGTAAAGACCACAGCGATGGGGGTCTGGAAGACCGCCAGGCTGACGATATACGAAAGCCCGTAGGTGAACGGGATGGAGAGGAGAATTGCAAGGGCAAACGAAATCATGCCGATGACCACGCCTTCGGCAATGACCGTCCGCATGACGGCGCGGTCATCCGCCCCGATGGCGCGGGTGATGCCAATTTCGCGGGTGCGCTCGAGGACATTCATGCCCATCGTCCCGGTCAGACCCATCGAGCCGACGATGGCGGTGAGGATTGCCATGATGAGCAGGAAGGTCACGAGGATGTCGAGGCTTTCCACCGCCACATCCAGCGAGGCGCTGCCTGCCTGCGCCACGCGCACTTTGAAGCCTTTGTCGCGCAGGTACTTGTCCAATTCTTCGGCTTTGGCGTCCTGATAGGCGCGGTCGTGGCGTTCGGTCACCACACGGTAGGAGAAGGAGCGGTTCGCCTGTTTGTTCATCACCGAGATGTACTCGAAGGGGGCATAGCCGATGAGCCCTTCCTGATCCACGAACTTGAAGAGACCGATCACCTGCCAGACCTCATCGCGTCCGTCAATGCGCATCTTCACATAATCGCCCGCCTGCAAGCCGGGGAACGACTTGCGGATTCCTTCGCTAACCGCCATCTTGCGCACATCGTCCGGGCGAATCCAGCGTCCCTGCACAAGGATGGGTTGCACCAGGCGGCTTTCGGCGGGCGGCGCCAGCAAGGTGATGTTTTGCACCACCCTGTCCTGCTCATCCAGCAATTCGCCGCCGGCAAACTGCCAGCCTTCCACCGCGACAATCCCGTCCACGCTGCCGACCGCCCGCTCCACCTCCTGCAGGCGGTAGGGCAGATCGAAATCGAGGCTCACGTCGGCGCGGAAGTATTTGCCGATCTGCCCGATGTAATCGTGCAAAGTCACGCGCACGTTGAAGACGGCGATGAAGATCGCGCCGCCCATCGTCAGCGTGAACAGAGTCAGCGCGAGGCGGCTCTTGCGGCGGAAGGTGTTCCTCAGCGAAATGATGAAGGGACGCGGGATGTGGATTCCGCGCGCAGCGAGCAGACGAGTCGCCTTGACCTGCGCCCAATCGAACCACGAAAGACGCATCTCTCCGTCTTTGAACTGAATCTCGTCCTCAGCCGCGTCTCCGCTGAGAGCGCGCAGGACGGTGATGCGCGAACCGTTGACCACCGGCGCAAGCCCGGCAATCAGCGGCACGAGCAGTCCCACCGCGGCCTGGATGAAGAACGGCAGAGGCAGGATGCGGTATCCCAGCAGGCTGAAATCCAATTGGCTGGCGATGAACGAAGCCAGTTGGTACGCCCCAATGCCGCCAAACGGGACGGCGATGAGCAGCGCCAGAACGCCGAACGCCATGATGAGCGTGATGTACATGGCAAAGACCTGCCGCCTTTGCCCGCCGACCAGTTTCATCACGCCGATGTGGCGCAAGTGCTGGTTCAGCAGAGCGCTCAGGGTGTTCGAAATCAGCGAACTGGAGAGGAACACAATCAGAACGCCCAGCGCCAGCAGGATGCCCAAAATGGCGTTGACCGTGCTGGCAAGCGGATGCCTGTGCGTTTCGGCGAAGCGCGAGCGGATGACGAACCCGCCCGATTTCTCGATTTTGTCCTTCAGGTCCGCGCCCACTTCACGGATGTAGTATGGGTCGTCGCCGTCGCCCGCCACGCGAATCAACATGCGGTTGTAGAGTTTCGGCTGCCCCAGGTATTGCAGGGTGTCGGTGGTGATGTACCCGAAAGGAGAAGCGAGGAAGTCGCCGGCGCCGGCGGCGGTATCCTGCACGATGCCGACGACGGGCAGGGTTTTGGTGGAGCCGTCGGGGAGTTGAAATTCGAGGAGACCTCCCACGCTCACGTCGAGGTCGCGAAGCGCATCTTTTTCCAGCAGAACTTCGCGTTTGGCGGGGGCGGTCTTCCCTTCGAGGGGAGTGAGGAGGTTGATGGCGTTGTCTTCGAAACCATCGAAGGCGACCATGTCGAGGGTGGTCCACTTTTCGGTGCCTGGCACCCGCACGCGCATGTTGAAGACGCGCCGCGCTTCGGCATCTGCCACCTGCCTGTTATTGCGAACCGACGACAGGATGGCGTCGTCGAAATTGGTCATGCGCAGTTCGATGTTGGCGGGCTGGTTCGCCGCAAACGAGGCGCTCATGTCGTTCGAGATGATTTGATACGCGCCCGCGATGACGCCAATGGAAAACACGCCCACCGCGATGGAAAAAACCACCAGCAGGGTGCGCCCTTTGTTATCGAGCAGGTCGTGCAATACTTTTCGCCAGCGAGGTCTCATGGGATTTGCGATTTTGGATTTGCGATTTTGGATTTACGATTGATTACGCCGCCGAAACAGCGAGAACAGCCCGCGACCGGTGCGGCTGTCGGCGGTGCGGTGTTCCTTCAAGCGCTCCTGCACAATCCTGCCGACCGCCTCGGCGGTGATCGGAGATTGATCCATGACGCGCTTGAAGTCCTCGCGTTTGATGGTCAGCACTTCGACGGGACCGTCGGCGCTGGCGCGCACATTGGCAATGGACTTGCCGCCGCGCATCAACTCGATTTCGCCGAAGAATTCGCCGGGCTTGAGGCGTGAGATGATGGTCTCGCCGCCCTTGCGGTCGAACAACACCACTTCCACCTCGCCCTGGCGAATCATGAAAAACTTTTCCACGTGTTCGTCGCGCGAGAGGATGGTGGCTTTGGCGGGGTAGATTTCGGTCTGCGCCAGTTTGGTGAACTCCATCATGTGACGATGCCTGAGCCAGGGGAGCGCTTTGGCAACCGTCTCGTTGATCAACTCGCCGTCGGCGATGATGATGTTGCGGGTGGTGCGCGAGGTGAGCGAGGGGTCGTGGGTCACCATCACAACCGTCTTGCCGCGCCGCGCGAGTTCCTCGAACAGGTCAATGATCACATTCGCCGATTTGGTATCGAGGTTGCCCGTCGGCTCGTCCGCCACCAGCAGGGGCGGGTCGCAGGCAAGGGCGCGGGCAATCGCCGCCAGTTGCTGCTGCCCCGTCGAAACCAGCACGGGCAGTTTGTTGGCAAACTTCTCCAGCCCCACCAGTTCGAGCAGTTCCCTGGCGCGCTTCGGTCGCTCGTCGAAATCGTACATCTCGGCGTAATCCATCGGCAGCATTACGTTCTCGAGCAGGGTCAGCATGGGCATCAACTGGAAGAACTGGAAGACGATGCCCAAATTGCGCCCGCGCCACTTCGAGCGCTGGCTTTCGGTTACGCCCGTGTAAATATCAGTGCCGCCGATGACCACGCGTCCCGCCGTGGGATGGTCAATGCCCGTGATCATGTTCAAGAGTGTGGACTTTCCGCTTCCCGATTTGCCCACAATCGAGACGAACTCGCCGCAGTTGATGGTCAGGTCAATGCCTTTGAGGACGGTGAACTCGCCCGCCGGGCTCTTGAATGTTTTGACGACGCCGTGCATGTCAATCATGGCGTCAGCGGAGGTCATGGCATGTTGGATGGAGACAGGCTGAGGGGCGGCGCGGCGCGGTGTCATTTCTTTCGCCTCCCGCCAGACCTGAGGTCTGCTTCCGCCAATTCAGCCTGACCCAACTCCCCATCGGTGATCTGCAACGTGCGTGAGAAGCGCGGCGCCAGCGACGTGTCGTGCGTCACCATGACGATGGTCTTGCCCTGCTCTTCAACCAGACGCTGGAAGAGTTCGAAGATGTGATCGGCGGTGACCGAGTCGAGGCTGCCCGTCGGCTCGTCGGCGATGAGGATGGGCGGGTCGTTCGCCAGCGCGCGGGCAATGGCGACGCGCTGCTGCTGCCCGCCGGAGATCAGCGAGGGAAGTTTATCCGCATGTTCTTCGATTTCCATCAGGCGGAGCAGTTCGAGCGCGCGCTCACGGGAGCGTTTGGGGTGGAAGTTGCCGCACAAATCCATCGGCAGGGTGATGTTTTCGACAAGGGTGAGCATGGGGAGCAATTGAAACGATTGGAAGACAACGCCCATCGTCCGCCCGCGCCAGAAGGCGATTTCATCCTCCTTCATGCGGTGAACGGACACGGATGAACCGTTTGCATTGACCACGACCTCGCCGGAGGTGAGGTGATCCACGCCGGTGATCATGTTCAGCAATGTGGATTTGCCCGCCCCCGATTTGCCGACGACGCCAAGAAACTCTCCCGCCTGCACCTGCATGGTGATGCCCTTGAGGGCGGGGAAATCGCCCGCCGCGGTGGAATATACTTTCACCACGTCGCGCAGTTCGATGAGGGGCTGGGATGGGGGGATGGAATTCATGATAAGTTTATCGCTATCATCAGCGGGGATTGCTTCGTCGGGCGTTGCCCTCCTCGCAATGACATTCCGCCGCACACAAAAACGGTCGCCGCGGGCAACCGTTTCGCAGACGCGCCATACGACATTCATTTTACCCTCTTTGAGCGCTTGTGACAATTTTCCTAACTTGAAACTCATGCGGGCTAAGTCGAAGGGCGTTAGAGAACGCCGTCTATGCTTCGAGGCGGGCTGGGTCGAAGGGTGTTGGAGAACGCCGGCTATGCTTTGAGGCGCGCTGAGTCAAAAACCACCTTGGGGGCTATAATAAAGCAACTTATTTCCGGAGGCGACCATGTCCAACATTTACGAATCGAAACATCCGCTCGTTGCCCATAAACTTTCCCGCTTGCGAGACAAAAGCACCGAACCGAAGAAATTCCGCGAACTGGTGCGCGAAATTTCCGCTTTGCTCGCCTACGAAGCCACCGCCGACCTGGCGGTCATGCCGCGCGAACTGGAAACGCCGCTCGCCAAAATGACCGGCTACGAACTCAAGGAAAAAATCGGGCTGGTCCCCATTCTGCGGGCGGGACTGGGAATGGTGGAGGGCGTGTGGAGTCTGATGCCCAGCGCGGAGGTTTGGCATATTGGCTTGTACCGCGACGAACATACGCTCAAACCTGTGGAATACTACAACAAACTGCCCACCGAGCCGCGCGTTTCTGTTTGCCTGATTCTCGATCCCATGCTTGCCACAGGCGGGTCGGCAACCGCCACAGCCGACGTGTTGAAGAAATGGGGCGTGAAGAAAATCAAATTCGTCGGGCTGATTGCCGCGCCGGAAGGAATCAGAGCCATGCAGAAACAGCATCCCGACATCCCGATTCACATCGCCGCCATTGACAGCCACCTCAACGAGCGCGCCTACATCGTGCCTGGGCTGGGAGACGCCGGAGACAGGCAGTTTGGGACAGGGTAGGGTGGTAATTGGTAATTGGTGATTGGTGATTGGTGATTGGTAACTGGTAACTCACCTTACGCAGTAGTGCGAGATTCATCTCGCATTCCCAAGCGACATGAATGTCGCGGTACGGGAAAACCGCGTAACGTCAGCTGGTAATTCTGAAGCGCAGGACACGTTCTCCAAGAGAGTGTTTTGAAATTCATGTTCCAACCACAGATGAACGCAGCCAAATTGGATACTCTCTAACATTACAACGCAAGGTAGGCGGACGTTAGAGAACATCCGCCTATGCGAGGAGCGTAAGAGACGCTCTCTAGCGTCAACTTTGCGCTGTAATACTAACGCGTCAAAAGGTATGTTTTTATGAAAGAGTCTACTGCAAAAAGGTCTTTATCCACGAAGGATACGAAGTACACAAAGGAATTCCAAAAGGCGCTGTTCAGAATCTTGAAATTTGATGCAAGATGATTTAAAAAACTTCGTGGTATTTGTGTTCTTCGTGGTAAAAAAAGGTGTGCCTGCTCGATATGGGATTTTGTTCGGTTCCCAGGTGCGAGGCACTGTTCATCAATGGAGCGATATTGATTTGTTGGTGGTTTCACCGCTTTACGAC
>DAOUBY010000182.1:0-2712 GCA_034432325.1 Anaerolineales bacterium | reverse complement strand
ACCTCTTGCGAAAGTGCGCCAGAGAGCGCACAATACGCTCTGGCGCAGGAGGCGTTCTCTAACGCCGGTTGACTTGTGCAAGAGATCAAATGAACGCCCTGCGTAACTTGCGCTTACCCTGACGGGCAAGCGCAGCACCAATCGGCGGTAGAGACCGCCCAATACGCGGTTTCACCTGGAAGGAGCAACCCGCTTGGCTTACAAACGAACCCTCGGTTATGTGGAAAATCAATGGACCTGCCCGAACTGCGGCACGCGCAACCGCGGCAGTGTGCAGACGTGTGAAAACTGCGGCGCGCCCCAACCGGAAAACGTCAAGTTCGAACTGCCGCCGGAGCAAAAACTCATCACGGAAGAGGAAAAGATAAAAGCCGCACAGGCGGGCGCGGATATTCACTGCGGCTTTTGCGGCACGCGCAACCCGGCAACGGCGACCACCTGCTCGCAGTGCGGCGCAGACTTAAAAGAAGGCAAGGCGCGCGAGGCGGGTCAGGTGATGACCGCGCCGCCGCCCCCGCCCAAAGTCATCAAGTGCAGCAACTGCGGAAGCGAAAACCCGGGCAGTCAGTCCACCTGCTCCAATTGCGGAGCGGCATTGCCCAAGTTGCAGGCGGCTGCCCCCTCTGCGCCGCCGGCGGGAGCGGTCAAACCCGCAGCGCCCAAAAAGACCAACTGGCTGTTACTCGGCGGGATTCTGGCGGTCTTCGCCGTGTGCTGTGCGGCGGGCTTGTTCCTGTTCCTTTTCCCGTCCCAATCCGTGCAGGCAACCGTGACCGATGTCCACTGGCAGACCGCTGTGCCGGTGCAGGAGATTCGCCCGGTCGATTACACGGATGAACGCGGAAGCCCACCATCCGACGCGTACAACGTTTCCTGCCGCGATGAAAGCCGTGATGTTTGCGAACAAAAGACCATTGACAAGGGCAACGGCTTCTCCGAAGTGGTGGAGGAGTGCCACACCGAAACCGAAACCTACTGCTCCTACACCGTGGACGAATGGACGACCATCCAAACCTACACGCTCGAAGGCAATGACCTCCAGCCCGTGTACGATACCCCCAGCCTCACCAGCGACCAGCGGCTCGGCGACAAGAGCGAAGAGTTCACGGTCACATTTTCGACCGATGACGGACTCAAAACCTACTCGCCAGATACCGTTTCAGAGTTTCAACACTTCACCATCGGCAGCACCTGGACATTGAAGTTGAACGCGCTGGGCGGCATCGTCAGCGTGGAGCCATAACCTCACAACGGACTTTCGAAAACTCCCGGTTGCCCGGGGGTTTTATTTTGCGGCGGACTATAATCACTGCATGGACAAAACTGTAGCGATTGTCGGCGGCGGGCCGGCGGGCTTGATGGCGGCGGAGGTCATCAGCGCGCGCGGCGTGAAGGTGGATGTGTACGATTCCATGCCGTCGGTGGGACGCAAGTTCCTCATGGCGGGCAAAAGCGGGTTGAACATCACCCACTCCGATCCGTTCGAGGTGTTCATTGAAAGATACGGCAAACGCCGTCCGCAAATCGAACCGATGTTGAAAAACTTTGGTCCGCAGGAACTGCGCGCCTGGGTTCACAGTTTTGGCATCGAAACGTTTGTGGGGACTTCGGGACGAGTCTTCCCGGTGGGGATGAAAGCCAGTCCGCTGCTGAGGGCGTGGCTCACGCGACTAAACGCTTCCGGCGTGACCTTCCACCTGCGCCACAAACTGACAGCGATTCTGCCCGGTAACTCTCTGCGCTTCATCACGCCCGATGGCGAAGTGACGGTCAGGGCTGATGCGGTTGCCCTCGCTCTCGGCGGCGGCAGTTGGCGCAGACTCGGCTCGGACGGGGCATGGGTTGATTGGCTGAAGCAGGCTGGGGCGGAGGTCGAACCGCTGCGTCCGTCCAATTGCGGATTCGATGTGGCGTGGAGCAAGCATTTCTGCGAGAAGTTTGACGGGCATCCGGTCAAGTCTGTGGTTTTGTCGTTTGGAAAGTTTCGCCAGCAAGGTGAGTTTATTATCACGAAAGAAGGCGTGGAGGGAGGTCTAATCTATTCGGCGTCGGCAATGATGCGGGATGAGATCGAGGCGACCGGCAGAGCGGTCATGCACCTGGACTTGAAACCCGACCGCACGCTCGAATGGCTGAAGGAAAAATTATCGCGTCCACGCGGGAAGCGCTCTTTGGCAACTTATCTCGAAAAGGCGCTGGGCATCAAAGGCGTGAAGGCGGGGCTGCTGCGTGAGTTCGTGCCGAAAGAGGATTTTACGAATGCAGAAAATCTTGCCGGCTTGATCAAAGCCCTGCCCGTGCCGCTGGTCGCGCCGCGCCCGCTGGATGAAGCCATCAGCAGTGCAGGCGGTGTGAGGTTCGAGTCGCTGGATGAACGTTTGATGCTCCGCGCCTTGCCCGGCGTTTTCTGTGCGGGCGAGATGCTCGATTGGGAGGCGCCCACAGGCGGCTATTTGCTCACCGCCTGCTTCTCCAGCGGCTACACGGCAGGGCGCGGCGTGCTGGAATGGCTGGGCACTCCGTAATGACGGCGGCATCCGCTGGCAGATTGCTCTTGCATGGCTGTGGTAAAATAGCGCCCGTTGTGGGATTCGCCAAACGGTAAGGCATCAGCCTTCCATGCTGACATTCGCGGGTTCGAATCCCGTCTCCCGCTCTCTAATTACCACTTACCTTTTACCGTGTTCAGGTAATTAGTAAGTGGTAATTTGT
>DAOUBY010000181.1:0-20056 GCA_034432325.1 Anaerolineales bacterium | reverse complement strand
ACGAAGACTCTGCGTAACTTGCGCTCTCTAGCGCAAATTCGGCGGTAGAGACCGCCAAATACGCGCTTTCGTGAAGTACTGAATTTATCTGCGTTCATCTGTGGTTGGAACATGAATTTCAAAACACTCTCGTTAAAAAAACGCCCCGAAGGCAAAAGTCTTCGGGGCGGTGGACTCACTTGCTCACTTTCAGGTATATCGTTCCTTCGAATTGCAGGGCGCACCATTTACCCGGTTCCACTTCCACCCAAACGCTGCGGGAACTCAGTTTTTTGCCGGTAAATTTTGCGCCTTTGGCAATTTGCCCGATGATGGGATATTCCACGCCGGGTCCATTGCGGACGTTCAAAGTATCAAAAGTGACTTCAAAGGTGAGGTCTGGCAAAGCGACGAAAGCGCCCTGTTCTGTGCCTGCCGGCGTCTCTGGGGCGGTGGTCCCGCCTCCGCTGCTTTCGAAGTAGGGCATGGGGTCCACATATCCTTTGTAGGCGGGGTTTTCGCCGTCAATTTTCAAGCCAAAATGCAGGTGCGGACCGGTGCTGGCGCCGGTGTTGTTGCTGTAGCCGATGGTTTGCCCCGCTTTGACTTTTTGCCCTGCCGAGACCGTTGCGCTGGCAAGGTGGGCATAGTACGTGTAAAAGGTTTTCGAGCCGTCTTGATGGGCAATTTTGACGTAGTTGCCATAGCCGCCGTTTTCGAACGAAACCTGGCTGACGGTCCCTGTTGCTGCTGCTGCGACCGGCGTGCCGTTGGCGATGCCGTAGTCAATGCCGTTGTGGCCGGGAAAGCCCCATTTTTTGTAAATGTCGGGGTTTTCTCCGAACAACTGGGTGATGGGACCGTTTACGGGGACGATTAATTTGATTGCCATATTCGCGCTCCTCTCTCTGGTGGAATGACGGCTATGATAACACTTTTCAGGGCTTACGCGTAATCAACGTTCTCTAACGTTGATTATCCAGTCTGCGCGTTAGAGAGCGCGCTCTATGCAAGGTTTTGCGCAAGTCCTGTTTCGCGAATGGAGGGATAGCGGTGAAAACATCCTGTTTATCCTGTCTATCCTGTTAACTGATGTTACGCACTTTGCCCGTAGGGCGACATTCATGTCGCTTGCCAGAGCGTATTGTGCGCTCTCTGGCGCACTTTCACAAGAAGTCTAACGAGAATGCCATAGTACTTCCGGCTTTTACCAAACCGCCGGAAGCGATTAAAATGCACTCATGACCACACCGTCCCGCCAAACAGGCTACTTGCTCGTCGTTGAAGATGTTCCGGATATTCTCACCCTGCTGGTCGCCACGCTCAAATTCAAAGGCTACCGTGTGGAGACCGCCACCAATGGCGTGGAAGCGCTCGACCTCATTCAAAGAGAGCGCCCCGCTCTGATTATCACCGACATCTTGATGCCCAAAATGGATGGTTTCAGCCTCGTCCACCGTCTGCGGCTGGACCCCTCCACCCGGAATATACCGGTTATCTTTCTTTCTGCCACCTACGTTGCGCCGGAGGATAAGGAGTTTGCCCACACCATTGGCGTCACGCGCTTCATCGAGAAGCCAGTGGATATGGAGCGTTTTTTCCCCGAAATTGACAGTTTACTTGCCAGTAAAGCCGAAGAAACCAAACCGCTGGACGAACTCCAGTTTTACGAGGGGTACAAGAAACGGCTGGAAGCAAAACTCAAGCACAAAAACACGCAAATTGCCCGCGACCAGCACCTGTTTGAAACTCTGGATGAGTCGCAAAGGCAGGCGTTCAAAGCCTCAATGCAAGCCGCCATCCGCGAGCGGGATGAAATTCAGACGCTGCTCAACGAAATCCGCGAAAAGATCGCCGCCTTGTCACACAGCGATTGATGAATGGCAGCCCGAAAACGAACACCGCCCACGAGGGCGGTGTTTTGTCATCTCAGTGCAAACGCCGCGATGCCGAAGGCGATTGCCACATTGAAGGATTTTTTGACGCCGCGCATGGGGATGTAGAAAACGGCGTCGCACAGCGCAAGCAGACCGGGATCCACGCCGCTCACTTCGCTGCCTGCGATGAGTACAGTATTGCCCGGCATTCTTTTTCTTTGGAGCGGGACGGCGTTCGCGCCTTCCTCCAGCGCATACACGCTCCATCCCTCCCGCTTCAGCCCTTTGACCAGTTTGACCGCATCCTTGTGATATGACCAGGTGAGCGATTCCTCCGCGCCCAGCGAGGTTTTGGTCACCGCTTCGTTTTCCGGCGTGGGCGTGATTCCGCAGCAATATACATGGTCGAATCCGAATCCTTCCGCTGAACGGAGAATCGAGCCGACGTTCCACGCCGAGCGGATGTTGTCGAGCAGGACGGCGCGCGTTGCAGTTTTTTTGCGGCGGGGTTTGGATGAAAAGGCAGCGGGGAGGAAAGGCGCAGGTTCACGTATCAACTGTCGGCGGAGGATGAGGCGCGTTTCTCCCAGACAGGCAGGACAGCGTTCGCCAAAGGCGCTTCCCTCGGTAAGGGGATAACGAAGTCCGCATGTGTTGCAGGTTCGTATCTCGAAGAAATTGGAAGTCATACTGCGATTATACATGCTACAATTTGTTCATGCATCGCGTCGTTCCTGAACTGATTGTGGAGAATTTTCGGGCTGGGAAGTTTGAGGGGGAGTTCCCGGCGGTGGGAATGTTTTTGGATCTTTCGGGGTTTTCGAAAATGACCGACGCCCTCATGCAGCATGGACAGCATGGGGCGGAGGTGCTTGCGGGGTTGATGCACAGCGTTTTCGACCCGCTGGTGAATAGCGTTTTTGAGCATGGGGGGCGCATTGTCAGTTTTGCGGGCGACGGGATTATGGCGTTGTATCCCATTGTGCAGGACGAGCGCCAGACTGCACTGCGCGCGCTGGCGTCTGCCTGGGATGTGCAGCAGGCGCTCCTGCGGGAACCCGACCGCCTCACTGTGTACGGCGCATTTTCTTTTTCGGTCAAAATCGGCGTTGCCAATGGGATGGTGCACTGGCGGATTCTGCGCTCTGCCGACGGACGGCAGGCGATGTATTATTTTCGCGGCTCGGCGGTGAACGATGCGGCGGCGGCGGAACATTATGCGGCGGCGCGCGAAATTCTCATCACCGATTCGTTGAAGAATTTGCTCGGCGATGCCATCACCGCTCAACCGCAGGGTCCTTTCCATGCTTTTACCGGTTTTTGCGCAGATGTTCCAGCCTCGGAGGAATATATTTTGCCGCCGGTGGATGTGGAAACATCCCGTTTGTTTGTGCCGGAAGAAGTAATCGTCCATGACATCCGCGGGGAATTTCGGCAAATCGTCAATCTCTTCATGCGTCTCCCCGACCTGCCCGATGAAAAACTGGCAGACTTTGCGAAGACGCTCTTTGAACTTCGCGCAAAGTATGGGGGATTGATTTCGCGTCTCGACTTCGGCGACAAGGGATGCAACATGCTCATGCTGTGGGGCGCTCCGGTTGCCTATGAAAACGACATCGGGCGCGCGCTGAACTTTGTGCTCGACCTGCAGGCGCGCGTGGATTTTCCAATCACCGCCGGCGTGACGTATTACGTTGCCCATGCAGGCTATCTCGGCAGTGAAATGTGCGAAGATTACACCTGTTACGGCTGGGGCATCAACCTTGCCTCCCGTTTCATGGTCGGTGCGCCCGATGGGGCGGTGTGGGTGGATGAGCGTGTTGCCCGCAGAGTTTCCCAGCGTTTCGAAATTGAGTATCTTGGCTCACAGCTGTTCAAGGGGTTTGCGTCGGAGCAAAAGGTGTATCTCCTGCGGCGGCGCAGGCAGGAAATAAAAGTCTTTTATGAGGGGCAGATTGTTGGGCGTGAGGATGAGTTGAATCATCTTCATCGGTTTGTCGAGCCGCTCTGGGCGGGCAGGTTTGCCGGCTTCCTTGGGGTAACGGGCGAGGCGGGCATCGGAAAAAGCCGCCTGCTCCAGGAGTTTTATGCGTCCAACCCGTTTACCCGGCGAAAGGTGCTATGGGGGCTTGGCGCGGCGGATCAGGTGCTGAGACATTCCTTCAACCCTCTGCGCGGCTGGCTTATGCGCTATTTTGGCGTTTTGCAGGATCAATCGCTGGATGCGCGCCGCCTTGCCTTCAATGCTCGTCTGGATGATTTACTCGCCTCTCTCCCCGACCCAAGCCTGGCGCTCGACCTCGAGCGTTTGCGCTCCTTCCTTGCCGCTTTGGTGGACGTTTACGAGGAAAATTCGCTCTACAGCCAATTGGATGCCGAGGGGCGCTACAATAACACCCTCCGCGCGTTGATTGCCCTCGTCAGGGCGGAAAGCCTGCGCCAGCCATGCATCCTGATTGTGGATGATCTGCACTTCGCAGACCGCGACACGCTGGAATTTCTTTCCCGCTTGAAGCGTTCGCTCATTGGCGAGGCGGAAAATTATCCGGTGGCGGTCATCCTGTCCTATCGCAAGCAGGGCGTGGACCTTTCCCTCATTGGCAGCCTGACCGACGATGAAATCAGCCTGAGCAGTTTTTCTGCCGAAGAACTCGCTCATCTCGTGGAAATCCTGCTTGGCGGAAAAGCCGCGCCCGACCTCGTGTCTCTGGTTATGAATCGTTCCGAGGGAAATCCCTATTTTGCCGAGCAGATTCTCCGGTATATGCAGGAGGAGAACCTGCTCGAAATGAGTCCCGAAGGCTGGCGGCAGGTGCGGCATAAGCGTTCTTCCGATTTGCCCGGCGACATCCGCGCCCTGTTGATTGCGCGCATCGATCAACTTCCGCGGGAAATTCGTAATGTCGTGCAGACTGCCTCCATTCTGGGGCGTGAGTTCGATGTCCGTGTGTTGGGGCAAATGTTGGGGTCACAGACCGATGCGCTGCAGTTTGTGTCTGAGGCGGAGAAAGCCGCCATCTGGATTCCCGTACAGGAATCGCGGTATATCTTTCATCATGGACTTCTGCGGGACGCGGCATACTCGATGCAAATCCGCGCCCGGCAGCAGGAACTTCATGCCGCCGCCCTGCGCTCGCTGGAGAAGACCTACGCCGAAAATCTTGCAAGCCATTACCCTGAACTTGCCTATCATGCGGAACAGGGCAACCTCCCCGTGGACGCCCAAAAGTATTACACCCTGGCGGGCAAGGTTTCAGCGGCGTCCTATCAAAACGCCCAAGCCATCGAATATTTCACGCGCGCGCTTGCCTATGTCCCGTTTAATGACCTTGCCGCTCGATTTGATTTAACTGCCGAGCGGGTGGATTTGTATGCCCGCCTCGGCAAACGCGATCTGCAACTGAAGGACTTGAACACGCTCGAGCAATGGGCTATTCAAATGCAAGATGACATCCGTCTTGCAAAGGTTGCCATGCTCCGCGCGGCATATCATTACTTCGTCGGCAATTATCTGGAGGTGGTCAAATTTGCCAAACAAGCGCAGAACGCTCCCGAAGCGCTCGTCAATTCAGAACTGGGACTTTATACTCAAGTTGTGTGGGCAACTGCGCTGTTCCGCCTGGGGCGCATGGACGAAGCCATGCGCCTTGCTCACTCTGCTTTGACGCGCGCCCGGGCATTGAACAACATTAGCGAAGAAAGCCGCATTCTGAACATTATGGGTTGGATTTCTATGGAGCAGCGGGCAGTCTCTGCGGGGAGGACTTATCTTACAACTGCCCTGGAACTCGCCCGCTCGATAAACAACCCGGAGTTAATTTCCAATATACTCAACAATTTAGCCATGTTGGAGGGTTTTATCAATGGAGACTTTGTACTTGCCCGTCAATATTACGAAGAATCCCTGATTGCCGCGCGCGAGACGGGTAATCTTGCATTGATAAGTTCTGTGTTGACAAATCTTGGCTATGTGGCTGGCGTACAAGGCGATTTCGATTCGGCGCGCTCTTATTACCGAAAATCCCTTGCCATGGCTCGCGAGAACAGCAACGCTTATCAAGAACTCTATACACTAATCAACCTGAGCGCCTTGGACGGTATTCAACAAGATGCAGAATCTGCGCGCAAGAATGCAGAATTGGCGGCGGGACTGGCGCGAAAAACCTCCGACCGCTCCGGCGAAGCCTGGGCTATGCTCTACCTCGGTCACGCCTGCCTTCTTCAACGTGAGTTCGAGACCGCTTGCAGGGCATATCAGGCTTCGATCCAAATCCGTGAAGAGTTAAAACAGACCGCGCTTTCGATGGAACCGCTGGCGGGGCTGGCGGCGGTTTGCCTGGAAAACAACGACCTCGCCGCCGCTGCCGAATACGCCGAGGTCATCCTGAAATTTCTGGCGGAAGGCAACACCCTGGAAGGGGTCGAAGAGCCTGTGCGCGTCTATTACACCTGCTACCTGTACCTCCAGAGAATCAACGATCCGCGTGGCGGGCAAATTCTCCAACAGGCAAACCGGCTCCTGGAGTATCAGGCTTCCAAATTTACCGATGAAAACGAACGCCGCCGCTATGTTGAAAACATCCCCTGGCGCCGCGCTGTTTGGGAGGCGGCTCGCGCCAGTCAAAAGCGGGATTAAGGACCCCCGCCTAACGGCGGATCGCCAACACTCAAGGTGAATTTAATATTCCCATTGCCGGCATCCTCGGCGGTCAACTCGTGCACCTCGCCATTGTACAGCGCAAAGAGCCGCTTCCCCTTTGGGAGTTTCTTGAGTTTCACCGTATAAGTGACATCTGCATTCTTGTGGGACGTTTTTTCGCGCACTCCAAAACTGTTGAACCATGTGATCACAAACCCCTGATAAGGCGTCGGTTCTGGAATGTCCTTGCTGTACGCTTCGTACTTGTCGTCCACATCAATCTCGATTTCCGAATCGTATCCCGCAATTTTGTTATTCCCCTTGATCTTATACTTGGCATTCGCCATCTCTACCTCCTTGAATGTTGGGGCTTTCTACTGTATTATACAGTTCGGCAATCGCTTTCCTGCCATTCGCAACCGATTAGCAATATACACACCGACGCATTCCCCGGCGCGAGCATGCGATACATCATCTTCAACAAACCCTACGGCGTCCTCTCCCAATTTACCGACGAAGGCACCGGGCATCCCACCTTGAAACAATACATTGACATCCCCGGCGTCTATGTTGCCGGGCGGCTCGACCGCGACAGCGAAGGCTTGCTGCTGCTCACCGACGACGGTCCCCTCATCCATCGCCTGATAAACCCAAGACATCATGTGGAAAAAACCTACTATGTTCTAGTGGAAGGACAACCGGCGCTGGAACATCTGACGATCCTTCGGAACGGACTCCACATCAAGGACTATCGGACTCTCCCAGCCAAAGTCCGCCTCATTCCTGACCCGAACCTGCCTCCTCGACCCAAACCTGTCACCCCGCATGGACCAACCGCCTGGCTGGAAATCAAACTGCGGGAAGGCAAGAAACGCCAAATCCGCCACATGACCGCGGCTGTTGGTTTACCAACCTTGCGCCTTGTCCGAATTGCCATTGGCAGTCTCAAACTGGGCGATTTGCCCTCCGGCGCCTGGCGTGAACTTTCCTTGCAGGAAATCAATCTCCTCAAACGCCATCCTCGGTGATATATTCTGCGCTGCCTGCCGCCGCAGAATTTACTGGAAGAATATCACTATGTTCTGATGACAGTTCCTCACCCCGCAAGTTGACACGGCTTTGTTATAATAAGTGAAGAATTTCACAAATAAAGAGGTGTTTATGAGCGAAATCCGAATTGATGCGCTTCTGCCTCAGGAAATGGCAACTCGCGCCGAATACCTGGGAGTCCGCAAAGCCGAGATGCCCTTCCTGAAGATGTTCATGCTGGCGGTGCTTGCCGGCGCTTTCATCTCGCTTGGAGCGATTTTCGCCACCACTGTGGGCGCTGGCAGCATGGCAATCACCCCGTCGGATGGGGGAACGGCATATACCACAGGCTTCCCATACGGATTCAACAGACTCCTCGTTGGCTTGGTTTTTTGCCTGGGGCTGATTCTGGTGGTGGTGGGCGGCGCCGAATTGTTCACGGGCAACAACCTGATTGTGATGGCTTGGGCAAACGGGAAGGTCAAGGGGCGTGCCTTACTCCGCAACTGGCTGATTGTGTACCTGGGCAATTTTGTCGGTGCGATTGGCACGGTGATTCTGATGTTCCTTTCGCGGCAATACACCTTCGGCGCAAACTCGGTGGGCATTGCGGCGCTGAAAATAGGGGTGAGCAAGGTCGAGTTTACTTTCCTGCAGGCGGTGGCGCTGGGTATTCTGTGCAACGCTCTCGTCTGTCTGGCAGTGTGGATGACGTTCAGCGCGCGCAGCACCATAGACAAAATCGCTTCCATCATTTTCCCCATCACTGCGTTTGTTGCGGCTGGTTTTGAACACAGCATTGCCAACATGTATTTCATCCCCTACGCCCTGTTCATCAAGCAATTCGACCCAGCCTTTGTTGCGGCGGTGGGTGACAAGGTTCCGCATCTCGATCAATTGACCTGGAACGCATTTCTGGTCAACAACCTGATTCCGGTTACCATTGGCAACATCATTGGCGGCGCGTTCCTGGTTGCGGCAGTTTACTGGGCAATTTTCCTGCGCCCGGCAAATGATTAACTGACGTTACGCAGTTTTCCCGTAGCGCGACATTCATGTCGCCTGAAACCGCGAGATACCCTTCGGCAGGCTCAGGGCGAGAATCTCACGCCACCGCGTAAGGTGACTGATTAAAGCAAATTCAAGAAAAGGAGTTCACCATGAAGGCATACGTTTTGATCAAAATTCGAGCGGGCGAAGTCAAAGACGTGGTTCGACAGTTACGGAAGTTGGAAAATGTCATCGAAGCGCACATGACGTTCGGTCCGTATGACGCGGTGGCTGTCATCACGGCTCAGGATGTCGGCGGGCTGGGCGGTTTGATTGCCTCGTCCATTCAACCCATCCCCGGCGTCGAACAGACTCTGACCTGCATTGCAGTGGACATTTAGCCCGCTTCGTCGTAGCGCGAAGTTCACGTCGTAACACAAACAGCCGTGTTTCCAAGCGGCTGTTTGTGTTTGTGCTTCTGCTTTACTTACCTCAATTCGGGTTACGCTGCCCAATTCAGGAAATTGACCGCGTTAGAGAACGCCGCTTGCGCATGTTGTGTCAGGGCAGGCGGTATTTGAGAATGCGGTTGTTCCCGGCGTCCGTCACCCAGATGAATCCCTGCTGGTCAACCGTTATGCCTGCCGCAAGCCCGATTTCGTCGGGCCCATTTCCAAAGTCACCCCACGTCCGCACGAATTGACCGTCTGCCGTGAATTCGAGCACCCGGTACCCTTCCGGGTCGGTGATGAACACGTTGCCGTTGTTTCCCACAGCGATGAAAGGTTTGTTGTCCAGCGACTGACCAAACCAGCCATTGACATCCCACTGCAGGGTGGGGAAGTAGAACTTTCCGTCATCAGAGGGCGTGAACGCCTGCACACGTTGATTCCAGGTATCCGTCACATAGACCGTGCCATTGGGCGCAATTGCAACGCCAACCGGCTCGTCGAACTGACCCGGCGCAAAGCCCGCCGACCCAAACTCGGTGAGGTAGTTCCCATCCTTGTCGAAGATGACGATGCGCTTGTTGCCGGTATCCGCTACAAAAACATTCCCGTTTGCGTCCACCGCAATTCCGCGCGGTCCCCAGAACGAACTCAGCGATGCGGGCTCGCCCGGCGCCGGCTGACCGTACTGTCCCCACATCGCCAGCGGCTGACCATCGGCGGTGAATTTTTGCACGCGGTGATTCCAGGTATCGGTGACATAGACCGAGCCGTCGGGTCCCACCGCCACCCCCCAGGGCTCGTTGAAGGTGCCAATGGGCGCGCTGCCTGTGACGGCATCGGCGAATGTGCCCCACTCGTGCAAAAGGCTTCCGTCCGATGCGATGTGCAGGATGCGGTGGTTGCGCGAGTCGGCGATGTAGAAATCGGCGTTTTCTCCGCGGGCAATGGAGCGCGGCGCATTCAACCCGCGCGGATAGCGCTCACTGCCGAAGATCTGTTCTGCGGCTAACATGATGGTCCCTGCTTCATAGGGGTCTGTCACTGCCGCTGTCTCGGCGGGACCCACGCCGTAATTCCAAATCTTCGAAACGATGTCCTTCCGCACAAAGAGTTTCATCTGATCGGAGGGCTGCCAGGTGGTCAGTGTCAGGGATGAATTGCCGGTTGCCTGAGCGTATTTGGTGTAATCGCGGTCGAACCAGATGTCGAAGATGCCCTCGCGGATGGCGGGGTTGGTAATGGCGCTCAGCACGCGCTCGCGGTTGAGATTGAAGTAATCCTGATTGGGCCACCACATGCGGATATAGTTGAACTCATAGAACTCGTTCCCCAGCGCGGGATAAATCTTGTCGAAATTTTTTTGATCCACGATGACCGCCGCCGCCTCGCGCAGAGAACGGGTTGGCTGATCGAAGGAGCGCAGGGCGGTGTAATCGCGCAGATACCAGACGAAGGGCCACGAGACGCCCGTGTCTGGCGCGCTGGCGTCGTAGGCAATGACGGCGTTCAAGCCTCCAGTTGTGCGTTTCGAAATTTCCTCCACCTGTTTCATCACATCTTTGACGCCGGTTGCGCCGTGGGCATAGACCAGATACTCTGTGGCGTCGTCATAAAAAATGTACGCGGCGCGAAAAGCCGTCCGCGCGGTTTGCACGGCGAGCAGGGCAAAAAAGATCAGCGACGCCCAGCCGGTGAATGCGCTCTTGCGGGGCTGCCGCGCCAGGTAAACCGCTCCGCTAACGCTGGCAGCCAGGGCAGTCAGCACCGCGAGGAAGCGTAAAGTTTGAGGCGTGAGCAAGGCTCCGGCTTCGGGAATCGAGAACAAGGTCAGGAGCGAAGCGCCGTTGATGAGGCTGGAAATCCCCGCGACGACGGCAAAAACAGTCAGCCCCACAATTGCCAGGCTGGTCAGGTCGTCGCGCATCAGGTAAACCAGCAAAGCGCCGGCGACAATCATAATGACAAGCGGCAGCAGAAACGCGGAAGTCGCCTCCAACGCTGCCAGGTCTGAGCCTTGAAAGGGCGGCGTTGCGCCAAACCAGGAGCGCGCCGCGCGAAATGCCGCCGTCAGAAACACCGTCAGCAGCGCCAGCGAGAGCGCCGTGCGATGCCAGGGCGCATCCGTCTCCATTTTTTCGGCGATGCCCTCGATAACTTGCCCAAGCCACCAGCCGGTCAACAGCACCATGGGCCAAGCCATGTGATACGTCAGCCAGGGCATGCGCTCGCCGGCGACGCTGAACGCCAGGATGCTCGTCGCCACCCAATACACCATCAGGCTGAAGAAGAGACGAAAACGGGACTCTTCGGGACTCGCCGGCTCAGGCAGAGGTTCCGCCTCCGCTTCATTCTCAGGGACGGCTGGTCGCTGTCCGAAGAGTTTTTTCACGCCCAAGCCGATTGCCGCCAAAACCCCGATGGCGGTGAGGTACTCATACATGGGAATTTGTACGAGAATGTAGTAATACTCCGGCTGACTGCCGCGCTGCACGCCTTGTTGTTCGATCCAATACGCCAGCGAGCCGAGCAGACCGGTGAAGAAGCCGGGCGCGTTCGTAAAGACGGTGGTGTATAAAATGGTGAAGGGAATCCAGAACGTCAGCGCATACTTCCACCATTCGCGGTTCCACATCAAACCGGCCGCAATGGCGGCGGCAAAAAACGCCGCCGTAAACAACCCGATGACGGTCACAGAATGGGTATCGAGCGCCGCCACCGAAGCCGCGCTGGTAGGAATGACCACGTTGAGCCGCGTTTTCAGCCATTCGAGCGGAAACGCCACCAGCATCGGCAGGACGAAACTCATCAGCAGAACGATCAAGTCGAAGGAGCGTTCCTTGAGCAGGTTGTTCCAGCCATAGCCAACGAGCAGGACGATTGCCGCGCCGATGAGCACCAAAGCAGCAGCGATGAGCAGGATGGTCGAGAGAGAAAACGTGAGTGGGGCGGCAGGAAGCGAAGGTCCAGCGATTGGGTTTGCCGGGGCGGCGGTCTCAGTGCCGCTGATGAGTCCGCCGTGACGGTTGACGTATCCGATCCCCGCGCCCACGCCCGCCAGCAAAACCGCTGCCGCCAGAAGGATGACGAAGAGGTTGTAGAGGTTGGCGCGTCCCTGCCATTTTTGCCCCGTCACGCGGACGATGAGGAAAACGCCCAAAAAGATCAGCGCCTGGGCGGTGTAGATAAAGGCGGTTTCTTTGGAGGTGAAATGCAGGACGGTGGCGGCGGTGACGAGGTACAGGCAGCGTTTTTCGCCGCTTTCGAGGTACCGCAGGATGGAATATAACAGCAGGATGCCCGAAAGCCCCACAAAGGCTTCATTGCGCACATACCGCCCGTAGTAGAGCATGTAGGGCGAAATGACCATCAACAGCCCGGCGGTGAGCGCACCCCATTTGCCGAGGTAGGCGCGCCAATACCAGACCATCCAGACGGTGGCAATACTGAACAGCACAGCGGGGATGCGGGCGGTGAAATCGGAAACGCCGAATAGGAAATATGACAGGGCGATGGCATGGAACTGGAAAGGCCCGTGCATCATGGGGGTGTGCTGGTAGCCTTGTCCGCGGTAGAGCAGCCAGGAGAAGTAGGTGTGCAGGCTTTCGTCGTGGCTCATGACGCGCGTGCCGAGGTCATAAAAACGGGTGACGAGCGCGAGGAGCAGAATGCCTGCAAACAGAGCAATTTCGTTGGTGATTGCCGGCAGGGCAGGGTGGATGGGTCGTTGAAGCCAGTGATTCGATTTGCTATTCATTCGTCATCTCTGAAGCGTGGGTTGAGTTGGTTGACTATACTGTATTCCGAATCATCTTGCAAGCAGAACTCATTTGCGATTTAATTTGCGCGTAGCCAAGAAATTGCCAATTTACTCCTGTGATATTGCCGCTGCAAGAGTAGCGAAACAGTCACTTGCCTGCATGGGGATTGCTTCATGACGCTGATGCGCCACTCGCAATGACATGCCGCCGACGGGCACATTAGAGGATGCATCCTACGCTCCTACCGAGCCTGCCAACTGACCGCATCCTGCCTGGATGTCAATGCCGCGCCGCATGCGGATCGTGCATGGAATTCCAGCCTGCTCCAGCGTTTGCTTGAACAGTTCCGCACGCTGACGGCTGGCCGCCTGACCGGCATAACCGGCAGTGGGGTTGAGGGGGATGGCGTTGACATGGCAGAGCAGTCCCTTGAGGCGCTTTGCCAGTTTGGCGGCAACTTCGGGCGTGTCGTTGACGCCGCTGATGAGCGCCCACTCGAAGGTGACGCGGCGTCCCGTTTGGGCGATGTAGTAGCGGCAGGCGTCGAGCACCTCGTCAATCTTGTAGCGCCTGTTGACCGGCATGATGGCGAGACGCTCCTCGTCGTCTGCGGCGTGCAGGGAGATGGCAAGGTTGACCTGCCGCTTTTCGTCGGCGAAGCGGCGGATTTGCGGGACCAAGCCAACGGTCGAGAGGGTGATGCGGCGGGCACCAAAGTGGAATCCGTCCGGGTCGTTGAGGCGGTCAATTGCCGCCATGACGTTGTCGTAGTTGTGGAACGGTTCGCCCATGCCCATTAAGACGACGTTCGTCACAGTTTCGTTCGCTTCTTTGAGCATGCGGGCATAGTAGAGAACTTGCGCCACGATTTCGCCGCTGGTGAGGTGACGCTTGAAGCCAAGTTGACCTGTGGCGCAGAAGACGCATCCCATGGCGCAGCCCGCCTGGGTGGAGATGCAAAGCGTGCGGCGTTTTTTGCCCTCACCCCTGCGCCCCTCCCCCTTAGGGAGAGGGGATGGGGGTGAGGGCTCGTCCGCTGGGTCGCCGTAGCGCATGAGTACTGCTTCGATGAGGTGACCATCGGGGAGTTGGAAGAGGGTTTTGCGCGTGAAGCCGTCGGAGGAGTCGAGGTATGTTTTGACGGTGAAGGGGGTGAAGGTGAATTCTGCGGCGAGCTTGTCGCGGAGGGGGATTGGCAGAGTGGTAAATTGGGAGGGGGAATCGTACAGGTGCATGTACAGTCCCTGCCAGATTTGTTTTGCGCGGTAGGCGGGTTCGCCCCAGGTCTGGAACAGGTTTGTGAGCGCGGGGAGGTCGAGGTCGTAAATCAGTTGCGTCATGACGCGTTGATAAGCGCCGCAAGGTCTTGGGCAATGATCGCCGGCGCGGGTTTCCACTTCTCCGCCTGTTCCAGCGTCGAGACGCCGCTCAACACGAGGGCGGTGGGGCATCCCACTGCCTGCCCGGCGGCGATGTCTGTTTCGAGGCGGTCGCCAACGACCAGGGTCTCTTCTTTGCGCGTGCCGAGCCGTTCGAGCGACAGTTCCATCAGGTAGGGGAACGGTTTGCCGGCAGAAATCGGCTCCACGCCGGTGGCGGTGACGATGACCGAAAGCCACGCCCCCGACCCTGGGATTTCTCCGCGCGGGGTGGGGAAGGTCTTGTCGGTGTTGGTGGTGTAATACGGAACGCCTTTTCGCACGAGCAAAGTTGCCTCGGCTACTTTTTGAAAATTGATTCCGCGATCAATGCCCTGAACGACAACCTGCGCTTCCGCTGCCCGCTCGAGCGGCAGGACCTCGAAGCCTTTCTCCTCCAGCGCCACACGGACGCCGTCTCCGCCGATGAGGAAGACCTTCGTTTGGGGAGGAAATTTTTGCGCCAGGAGGAACGCCACCCCCAGCGCAGAGGTCACCACTTGCGAGGCGTCCACTTCCACGCCGAGTTCGCGCAGCTTTTGCTGATATTCTTCGGGGGTTTTCGTGCCGTTGTTGGTGGCAAAGACGAATTTCAGCCCGCGCTTGCGAATGCGCTGAAATGTGGCTGGCAGGTCGCCGATGGGGGCGTCGCCTTTCCAGAGGACGCCGTCCATATCGAGGATGAGGGCTTTGATGTGAGAGGGGAGCATGGTGATTTTGGATTTGCGATTTTGGATTACGGGAGGGGATTATATCGTACACACAACAAACCGTCCCGCAGGGCAAACCTTTGGGACGGTCGTGACAGTTGGTGGCTTTGCGTTACGCCGCTTACTTGATGATCTTGTCGGATGCTTCCAGCACTTGATCCACGAGACCATACTCCACAGCCTGTTTGGCTTCGAGGTAGTAGTCGCGGTCGCTGTCGCGCTCGATCACTTCGAGCGGCTGACCGGTGTGCTTCGACAAAATGCCCAACAGCAGCGCCTTCAGGCGAAGGATTTGCTTTGCCTGAATCTCGATGTCGGTTGCCTGACCCTGCGCGCCGCCCAGCGGCTGATGCATGTGAATGGTGGCGTTGGGCAGGGCGTAGCGTCTGCCTTTGGTGCCGGCGGCAAGCAAAACGGTCCCGAACGAAGCGGTGACGCCGACCGCCACCGTGCTGATGGGGTTCGAGATCATCTGCATTGTGTCGTAAATCGCCAGCCCGGCATAAATCTGCCCGCCGGGCGAGTTGATGTACATGTAAATTTCCCTTTCGGGGTCTTCATGATTGAGGTACAGCAGCTGCGCCACAATCACATTTGCCACCTGGTCGTCAATGCCGGTGCCAAGGAAAATGATGCGCTCCTTGATCAGCCGCGTAAAGACATCAATGGAACGCTCGCCGTAATTGGTCGTTTCGATTACGTAGGGGGTCACACTTTTGAAATTTGGAATCATGATGGTCTCCTTGAATTCCGGCGATGATACCTGCGCTGTGTTGGAAAATTGTTAATTCTCTGCTTCCTCTTCGGAAGAACCTTCGCCAACGGTTGACGCTTCATCCGTCGGGACGGCTGATTCTGCTTCTTGAGCCTGTTCCTCCGCTGAGGCTTTTTCCGCTTCGCGCTCTTCCGGCGATTTGTACTCGCCCACGGCAATGGATTTGAGCAGGTCGAGCGCCTGACGGGTCATCACGCGGTTGGCAGATTCGAACGCCACCGCTTGGGCAAACTCCTCCTGTCCCTTTTTGCCGCCGCGGATTTTCCGCATATCCAAGCCTTGCATAATCAGGGAAGACAGGGTGTTGTTGAATTCTTCATCCAGCGCTTCGTTGCTCACTTCCAGTTTTTCACGGCGGACGATTTCGTCGAGGATGAGTGAACGCTCAAGGCGTTTCTTCGCCACCGGCTTGACTTCCTCCTCGATGAACTGTTCGCGCGTGGTGCCGCGCATTTTGAAATACGTTTCCAAATCCATGCCCTGCTGGGCAAGGCGGTTGCTCAAATCTGCCAGCACATGCTCGCCTTCATGGTCGAGCGTATGCTGGTGATACTTGAAAGTGGCGCCTTCCTTGATTTTTTCGATCAGATCCACGAAGTATTTGTCGTCATACTTGGCTTTGGAGCGGGCTGCCACATCCTTTTTGACGGCTTCCACCAGGTCGGCAAGCGTTTCGCCAACGCCGACGGTTTTGGCAAATTCATCGTCGAGTTCGGGCAGCGTCACCGCGCGGATGGTCTTGACCGTCACTTCCATTTCCGCTTCCTTGCCCTTCAACTCTTCCACGTCCCAGTCTTCGGGGAAGGTATATTTGACGGTTTTGACATCGCCGGGCTTCATGCCCGCCAGTTCTCTAGCGAAGCCGCTGTAGGGCCACTCGGTGTCGCGGTCTTCGGCGCGGATTATGGTGGCGAAGCTCTCGCGGTTCAATTCGGGAGTCTCCGATTTGACATCCACGAGAACATAATCGCCTTCCTGCGCCTCGCGTTCCACGTTTTCGGTGGTGGCGTACATTTGGCGCAGGTCTGCCAGGGCTTTGTCCACTTCTTCCTGGGAGGGTTCGGTCCACTCGTAGGGCATGCGGACCGCGTGATAGTCGCCCAGGTCCACTTCGGGAGCGAGGGGCACGCGGAAGGTGAGTTTGACAGGCTCGACGGAATCAATCGCTTCGAGCGTTCCGGCTGCGCCCGGCTCCACCCCAGCCTCCTTGAGGATGTTGGAGTATTCGTCGTCCACAAACATATCTATCGCCTGTTCGAGGACAGCCTGCTCGCCAAAGTTGAGCACGACCATGTGATAAGGCGCCTTGCCCGGGCGGAAGCCGGGGATTTTGGCGCGTTCCGAGATTTTGCGCGCCGCGCGGCGTTTGTATTGTTCCATCTTTTCCGCGTCCACTTCCACCACCAATCTGGCTTCGTGGTTTTCTTCGATTGTCTTTTGAATGTTCAAGGTTGCCTCTCTGCATTATGAAGTTACTTTGACCGTATAGTCTCTCGATGTTTGTGTAAATGTGGCGCGAGATTAATCTCGCGGTGCAAGTTTGCACAACTTTTGGCATGCTGTCTTTGATTGCCGTTCACGCTGTGGGGACGGAGGGACTCGAACCCTCACGCCTTGCGGCATGGCGTCCTAAGCGCCACTCGTCTGCCAGTTCCGACACGTCCCCACGTGTTTTTGAGCGTCATCTACTGCCGTTGGGCGGCGAAATTATATCGTGATTTTGACGTTTTGCGATTGACGATTTGGAATTGGTGGGTATAATCCCGCTCCTGACACTTGCTGCATAACTGGAGACCGCTTTGAGCCGATTGATTAAAACCGACACCGTCGGAAAAGACCGCACACGCCTGACCAAATCCATCCTGCTGGCTGTGCGTGAACTCGCCAAACAAAAAGAAGTGACCGCCGAAGCCCGCGACCTCGCCGCCTTCATTGCATCTGCTTTGCGAGCCATCGCCGAGGGCATTGACGAGTCGGTGGCGGCTTGGGAGAAGCGCGGCTATTGGGTGAAGGCAGACCGCTTCCGCATGGAGTGGTTGTGGACGGGGCAAACCGCCGCCAAAATGAAATCTGCCGTGCTCAACGACGATTGGGGCGCCATTGCCATGCTCCTGCCGCAGATTGCACAGAAGTTGAACAAAGTGCAGATTGCGGAAAATCACCGTCTGGGAACGCCCTGGAAGGGCGCGTATCAAAGGATGAAGAACGCGGGATAAGATAAAAAACTCCGGCATTGCGCCGGAGTTTTTTATCTTGACGCCTGCTTTCAACCCCTAAATTCTTCCTGCAGTCTCTTCAAATGAAGTTCCGTGTTGTTGAGCAGTTCCACCATGTACTCGCGGATGTGGCGGTTGAGGAAGTGATGCTCCAGCGTGGAGAGCGGCAGGAAGCGCGCGCCCGCCACCACGTGGATGCAGTTCGATGCGCCGCACAAACAGATGAACGGCGCGTCCATCTCCCATTCGGTGGATGGATAGAAAAATGAAAGTTCATCGCCCTTCTCGATGTCCTTGCAGGCATAGACCAGCAGATGCTCGGTATCGAGAATCACATTCGGGTCGCAGGAGTGATTGAGCGCCGCCAGTTTGCCGACGTCGGTATGTTTGTCGCGGTCAATTTGAACCGTGTAACGGTTGGGCTTGCTCACGATCTTGTCGGTGGGAATCTCGCAGATGATCTCTCCCTTTTTGTAAGCGCGTTTGGTGATCAAACTTCTAAACTTGTTTTCCGTTTTGATTGTCAGAGTTTCCATTGAAGACATGATGACGTTGTTCCTTTCTCCTCGTTTTCCGTTACAGTATAACGATAATGGAAATAATTTCAAGAGTTTTGGCATTTGATTTGTGAAACTTTAAGATGATCTCCCGTCACCTGCCCGAACGACCAGGTTCTCATCCGCCTGTTTATCCGATACATTGAAATCCATCCCGCAGTACACTGTCTTCGTCTGGTTCGTTCAAACTTGTGATATAAGGAGTCAACATGTCCAACCCTCTTGCCGATTTTTCGAATGCGCTTTCCGCCGCCGTAGAGAAAGGCGGGGCGTACACCGTTTTGGTGGATGCGCGCCGGCGCTATCCCGCCAGCGGAATCGCTTACGCCGAAGACCTCATTCTCACCGCCGATCATGTGGTGACGCGCGATGACGACATTAAAGTGACTCTGCCCGACGGGCGCACCCTCGACGCGGTTCTGGCGGGACGCGATCCCGGTTCGGACCTCGCTCTGCTCCGCCTCAACGAAAAAGCCCTCACCCCCGCTTCCACCTCCGACTCCGTCCGGGTGGGACAGTTGGTGCTGGCGCTCGGACGTCCCGATGCACGCGGCGTGCAAGCCTCCTGGGGCATCGTCACCGCCATCAGCGGACCGGCGCGCACGCACCGCGGCGGTTTGCTCGACGAGTTCATCCAGACCGAGACCACTCCCTACCCCGGTTTCTCCGGCGGACCGCTCATCAATGCGGAGGGCGAGGCGCTGGGGTTGAACACCTCCGGGTTGACGCGCGGTTCCTCGCTGACCATCCCGGTGAAGGCCGCCTGGCGGATTGCGGAGGCGCTCGCCAAACACGGTTCGGTGAAGCGCGGTTACCTCGGCGTGCGCACGCAGCCGGTGGAAATCCCTGCGGCGGCGCGGACGGCGTTGAAGCGTGAGCAAACCGGCGGGCTGCTGGTGTTGTGGCTGGAGGAAAACGGACCCGCGCAGAGGGGCGGTCTGTTTGTGGGCGATACCATCGTGGCGGTGGAAGGCAAGCCCGTGAGCGACCCGGATGATCTGTTTGCGGCGCTGACGAGCGAGACGGTGGGCAAGCCCATTGCGGTGGAAGTGCTGCGCGGCGGCAAACCCGAAACGGTGACGGTGACGGTGGGGGAGAGGCAGTAGGGCGTGATCCGCGTGCTGCTCCACATTCCCTCGCCTGCTTTGCGCGCAGGGGTACGCGCCCTGTTGCTGCAGGATGAAGATATCGAGGTGGTAAACGCCTCGTTCGACCCCTCCGAAGCGGATGTGGTGGTGACGTCCGTTTTGGAGGGGTGGGAGGACGAGGCGCGGACGGGGATTCTGTTTTTGGGGGCGGGGCAGGTCAACGTCGAGGAGATGAAGCGGACGGGGCGGGCGTGGGGGCTCCTGCCGCTGGATGCGTCTGCCGAGGAGTTGACCGCCGCCGTCCATGCCATCGCTCAGGGGTTGATTGCCGGCACGCCGGCATTGTTGTTCCCGGCGGAGGGCGGGGCGGCGGGGCGCGGTCCGCTGACGGAACGGGAGAGGGAGGTGCTGGGGCTGCTGGCGCGGGGGCTGGCGAACAAGCAGATTGCGGCGGCGCTGGGCATCAGCGAGCATACTGTGAAGTTCCACGTCTCTTCGATTTACGCCAAACTGAACGTGACCAACCGCGCCGAAGCCGTGCGCGAAGGCTTGCGCGGCGGGTGGATTG
>DAOUBY010000180.1:0-2710 GCA_034432325.1 Anaerolineales bacterium | reverse complement strand
ACTTCACGAAAGCGCGTATTTGGCGGTCTCTACCGCCGAATTTGCGCTAGAGAGCGCAAGTTACGCAGGGTTTTCGTGATCTACTGAAATTCGTATCGCGAGATTAATCTCGCGCCACTTTTACACAAAAATGAAATACCATGCGGCTCCTTCGGCAGTTGTTTGCGATTATACTTGCCGCTTTGCACTTCTGGTATACTCACTTTGAAGGTGCTCCATGCCCCGCTTTGAAATTGACGTTGACCCCTGCGACCATATCACCGCCGACGCCATCGGCAAGCCCGGACAACGGGTGTTCTACCTCCAAGCCTTTCAAGATCAGCGCACCATCACGGTGATTATCGAAAAGGCGCAATTGCACTCGCTTGCCATCGGCATCGAACAATTCCTGGCGCAAATCAGCGCCCAAAACCCAGACCTTGCCGAAGCCTCCGGCGATTACATCGAAGACGTGATGCGCATCAACCCGCCCGTGGACCCGCTCTTCCGCGCGGGCGAGATCGGCTTGGGCTACGACCGTCAGCGCGACAAAATCGTCATCTTCGTCAAGGAAATCCTCACCGAAGAAGAAGACCCCGAAACTGCGGCGGTCGTCCGCTTTTGGGCGACGCGCTCACAGGTGCGCAGGCTGGCGCGCTGGGGCGTGGAGGTCGTCTCGCGCGGGCGCCCCATCTGCCCGCAGTGCGGTCAGCCCGAAGAGCCGGAAGGTCACTTCTGCCCCAGAAAAAACGGGCATCTGCATTAATCCTTGCAGCGAAGGTCACCAGATAACGTTTGACTTTCGACCTTTGACCATCAATGAACACCCCCCAAGCCGTTTTACAACAAGCCTTCCAACACGGCAACCTGACCATCAAAGGTCAATTCACGTTCGGCTCGAACTACACCTTCCTCGTCGAAGTGGCGCACGAGGGCAAAACCTACCCCGCCGTCTACAAACCCACCCAGGGCGAACAACCCCTGTGGGACTTCGAAGAAAGCACCCTCGCATTGCGCGAAGTCGCCGCCTACATCGTCAGCGAGGCGCTTGGCTTTCACCTCGTCCCCTTCACTGCCCTGCGTCAGGACGGTCCCTTCGGCGCCGGCTCGCTCCAGCAATACATCGAACACGACCCGGACTACCACTACTTCAACTTCACCCCCGAAGACAGACTGCTCCTCAAGCCCGTCGCCCTCTTCGACCTGCTCATCAACAACGCCGACCGCAAAGGCGGGCATGTCTTCTTCTCGGCAGACGAACACCGCCTCTACGCCATTGACCACGGCATCTGCTTCCACGAAGAGGACAAACTCCGCACCGTGATTTGGGACTTCGGCGGGCAGGCGATCCCCGCCGACCTGCTCGCGCGTCTTTCCCTGACCTCGAACCTGCTTGCCGACCTGGAGCCTTATCTCAGCCCAAACGAGATTCGCGCCCTGCAAGCCCGCGCCGAGTCCCTCTGCCAGCGCGGCGTCTTCCCCCGTCAGCCGCGCGACCGCCGCGCCATTCCCTGGCCCCCGTTATAATTACATCTCACCTTACGCGATGACGTGAGATGCATCTCGCGGTTTCAGTGACATGAATCCCCATTTGGGGACGATGTGTCGTGGCACGAATGAACTGCGTAACGTCAGTTACCATTTACCAATCACCCTGCCCCTGTGTCATTGGTAAATGGTAATCGGTAATTTCACTCATAGGAATTTCCTCATGCACTACAACCTCTGCTTCATCGGCTTCGGCAATGTTGCCCGCGCCCTCGTCCGCCTGCTCGAACGCAAACGCGAACTGCTCCAATCGCAGCGCGGCATCACCTATTCGGTCAGCGGCATCGCAACCGGCAGTCACGGCTTTGCGGTGAACCCCAACGGACTGGACACGAACAAAGCCCTCGAACTGATCGAAAATAAACAATCCATTTCGGTTTTGAACAATTTCCATTTACCAATTACCGATTCATTGTCCGTCATACAACACTCCTCTGCCCAAGTCATGTTCGAAAACTCGCCGGTGAATCACCACACCGGTCAACCCGCCGTGGATCACGTCCGCGCGGCGCTGGAGGCGGGGCAGCACGTCATCACCGCCAACAAAGGGACGGTGGTGCACGGCTACCGCGAATTGACCGCGCTGGCAAACTCAAAAGGCAAAAAGTTCCTCTTCGAGTCCGCTGTGCTGGGCGGGGCGCCGCTGTTTTCCGTCTTCCGCGAGACGTTTCCGCTGGCGGAACTGCACTCCTTCAGGGGCATCCTCAACGCCACAACCAACCTCATCCTCTCGCGCATGGAAGCCGGCGAGACTTTCGACCAGGCAGTCAAATACTGCCAGTCCATCGGCATCGCAGAGACCGATCCCTCCGCCGACGTGGACGGCTGGGATGCCGCAATCAAAGTGGCGGCGCTGGTCACCGTGCTGATGGGGATTCCGCTCAAGCCGCAGGACGTGGAACGAAAAGGCATTCGGGAGATTACGCCGGGGATGATTGCGCAGGCAAAGGGGAGCGGGAAGCGTTACAAGTTGGTTTGTTCGGCTGAGCGGGTGGGGGATTCGGTCCGGGCACGCGTCGCGCCGGAACTGGTTGACTCCTCCTCCCCCTTGTATGGCATCATGAACTCGTCTTCAGGCGTCACCTTCCGCACCGATGTCCTGCCCGATTACTCGATCACCGTCACCGAGCGCGAGGGCATGTCTGGCGGACCGATTGAAACTGCGTACGGTCTGTTTGCGGAT
>DAOUBY010000179.1:0-2243 GCA_034432325.1 Anaerolineales bacterium | reverse complement strand
GGCTGCGGCATAGGTCCTTCCGCCAGCCCAAGCGACCCTTACCGCCCCGCCTGGTCTTTCCCGTCTGCCGAGCAGGATTTTGTGCCGATTGGTCCCTGGAATACCCAGGGCTTGATCGCCGTCACCCCTTTGCATTCCCTTCAGCGGGCAGAATATCTCCAACAGTTACGCGCCGCCGGTTTACCGCTGCTGTTTATTGGTTCGGGCGAATCCGGGCCGACGATTGCCGCCAATAATGCCGCCGGCATCTTTCAGGCGGTGCAGCATCTGGTGGAGCACGGACGCCGGCGGTTTGCCTTCATTGCCGGTTCTGCTGACGATCTGCGCGGCGATTCGGGGCAGCGGCTGGATGCCTTCCGCGCCGCCTGCGATCAATTTGGGCTGGAGCAAGACCCGCGCCTGATGGTATATGGCAGGCATGTCTATGATGGCGGTTTTGCCGCAGCGCAACAACTCATCGCCGGCGGGCGCCGCTTCGATGCGTTGATTGCCAGCAATGACGAATCTGCCATGGGCGCAATGGATGCCCTCAAGCAGGCTGGCGTTCGCATTCCCGAAGATGTGGCTGTGATCGGCTTCGATAACCGGCTGGAGGGCGCAGTACAGCAGCCGGCGTTGACCAGCGTGCATGTGCCGCTTTTCAACATCGGCTATCATGCTGTCGAGCAGATGTGGCGGCATCTGACGCTTGGAGAGCCGTTGCCGCCGCAGGTGAAGGTGGATACACATCTGGTTGTGCGGCGCTCCTGTGGCTGTGGGGCAGTCTCTGTTCCACAAGCCGAAGAAAACGCCCCCGCGCAGCTCTTCGTACTTTCCCAAAGTATTGCCGCTCAAATTCAAAAGCAGGCTTACGACCTGGAAGAGACCGAAACGCTGACCCTTTGCCAGATGTTGACCGACGCCCACGAGCGCAGTCTCACCGAAAACGCCCCGTCGGCTTTCCGCGCCGCGCTGCTTGAAGTGTTGAATCGCACCGCGCACAGCGAGGATGGAGCGCATATCTGGCAGGACGCCATTTCCCTGCTGGCGCACAGCCCCGCGGCGCATGCAAACCCAGCCCTGTCTCAATTGCTTTTGGACGAAGCGCGCGTGACCATCAGCAAACAAATGCAGCAACAATACCGCTTGTATGCCCTGACCGAGCGCTGGGCGTCGAGCCGCTTAAGTCTGCTTACTGCCCGGCTGCTCACCGCTCTCGATGAGCCGCAAATTTACGACATCCTCGAACGCTATCTGCCCGATTTGGACATTCAGACCGCCATGGTGGGAATGTTCGAACCGGAAGGCGACGATCCCTTTGCCTGGACCATCCTGCGAAATGCCCTCGATTCACACCAGACCTTGAAGCGGTTCCGCAGTCAGGACTTTCCACCCGAAGGGTTGTTCCCCGAAGACCGCCCCTTTTCCCTCACCCTCATCCCGCTTACCGATCAGACCGGGCAAATCGGCTTCATGGTTTTCGACACTGCCCATCTCAATCTGTATGGGGCAATTGTCCAGCAGTTGGGCAGCGCTTTGAACACTGCCCGCCTTTACCGTCAGGCAACCGAAGCCCGCCGCGCCGCCGAAGAAGCCAACCGTCTCAAGAGCCGCTTCCTTTCCACCATCAGTCATGAATTGCGGGCGCCATTGAATCTGATTGTCGGTCTGAGCGGGTTGATTCTGGAAGAAAGCGAAGAGAAATCCGTGTCTCTGCCCGAAGCCGCGCGCCGCGACGTGGAACGCGTTCACGCCTATGCTCAACACCTGGGCGGCTTGATTGGCGATGTGATTGATCTGGCGTCCAGCGATGCAGGGCAATTGCGCCTGCAATACGAAGCCGTGGATTTGGGCGAAACATTGCAGGTGGTGGCTGAAAGCGGCGCGCAACTTGCACTGGATAATGGTCTGACCTGGCGCGCCGACCTGCCCGAAAGTGGTCCGTGGGTGTGGGGTGACCGTACCCGCCTGCGCCAGGTGGCGCTCAACCTGGTCAATAACGCCATCAAATTCACCCCGCATGGCGAAGTCAGTCTTTCGTTGAAGAGCGTCAACGGTCAGGTGCAGATCGTAGTACGGGATACCGGGCTGGGCATCCCGGTCGAGGAACAGCCGCGCATTTTCGACGCCTTTCACCGTTCCGAACGCGCCATCGCCGAGGGATACCCCGGCCTGGGATTGGGATTATCCATCTGCAAAACACTGGTGGAAATGCACGGCGGACAAATCGAAGTGGAGTCGAGCGGAAAACCGGGCGAAGGCGC
>DAOUBY010000178.1:0-15396 GCA_034432325.1 Anaerolineales bacterium | reverse complement strand
GTTGTAGGGCGGGTCGGCAAAGACCAGGTCCACCGAGTTTTCGGGGAGCGATTGCAGAAGTTCGATGCAATCACCGTGCAGGATTTGGTCGAGAGGGAGGGGAGATGTCACGACTATTCTTCGTCAGGAGGCAGGGGTGGAAGAAGCGCTTCCAGCTGCGGAATCAATGCGGGTATATGAACCGTAGCCGCCAACCACATGCGTTCCTGCTTGACGTCATCGTATTCATGAATAAGTACGTTACGTTGCGCGATTATCCTCTTCCAGGGAATTTCAGGATGCACCTGTTTAAATTCGTCAGAGATGCGACGGCTGGCTTCCCCAATGATTTCAACACTGCGTTCAATGGCGAGCTGTAATTTCAGGTCGCGTAGAAAATCATCAAACCGCAGACCGTTTACGAAACCTTGAATAGTTCGGGCTGAATTTGGCATGTCCCAAAGATATGCGGCATCCCGTTCAGTTGCTTGCATAAACCACCTCTCGTCCGTTCAAAATGGAGTGGCGGCGATAGGGATTGCGTAACGCCTCTTTCTCCACAAGGTCAACCTTGCGCCCGAACATACTTTCAAGTTCCTCCTGCATGTCGATTAAATCCCACAGACTCCAGCCCGCCTGCTCGTGAAAGCTGACAAGAACATCCACGTCGCTGTCAGGACGAAAGTCCTCGCGCAATACCGATCCGAATAGTGAAAATTCAGAAATCTTCCATCTTTTACAAAATGCAGCGATTTTTGCCGCGTTAAATGGAATGCGCTTTGTAAGCAGGTTGATTGCACTCTCACCGCCTGAGACAATGTATTTAGCAGATGTTTCTTTGACTTTTCGTGGTCTGACCGGTTTTGCTTTTGTCATGATGGAAGCCTTTCTCAAATCAAACCTGAAAAGTCGAGGGCTTTGTCTGCCCAGATTTTGGCTTGAACGGATAACAACGTCCGTTGAGCGGGAGTGCGGCTGGCTTCGAGCCAGGTTTTCTGCCACAAGGCAAGCAAGGTTTGAATTTGCACCAGTTCAGCGGCTTGTTCCGGTTCGGTCTCGGCGGCTGTCCACTCAATGAGATGTTTCGCCTCGTCTATCAGGGCAGAGACGATGGACGGGTCGGATGCGTTCCGCGCCGAGGAGGAAAGACGCCCCAGCGTGGCAGCCAGCCCTCCCAGGCGGCGGGGAAGCGGATCGCGCAGGAAGCGTTCACGCAAACCAGACCAATCTTTCATTTTATGCCTCCCAGGATTTCTCTTGTCACCGCTTCGACTTGCCGGCGAAGGTTGTCATCTTGAATCAATATGCTTCGGTTGCCAAGCCGCGGACGGATGTTGATCAAGGACTCGAATTCGATGCGCTGTTCGAACGGATACCAGTTGGCGCCCCACAAATCATCCTGTTCGCTGCCCGCCTCCAGCAATGCCGATTCGCAGTCGGAGTGCATTTCACCGCCGCCTGCCAGGGCGCGGCGGCGAATGTCAACGACTATTTTTATCATGCCCTCGTATTGCTGGAGCATGTCCTGAATTTGCTCGACGGTGGCAGGTTGGCGGAGAAGATGTATCATAGCGGTTGAGAAGGGATTGCTTCCAGGCATCTCTTTGCCAGCGTGGCAGCGACATCCATGCGGTAGGCGGCGGACGCTGTTTCATCCCCGGCTTCGTGACAGGCATTCTGCGCCGCGGTTTCGAGTCCCTCCGCCTCCGTGCCGTCCATCGCCAGTGACGGGGACTTGCCCCAGCCGCCGAGCGCCAGCCGCGTGCGCCCGGAGTTCCAGCGGGTAAGCGCCGCGCACACGATGGGCTTGTCGGAGGGAGTCCGCGCCACGTATTCGAAGGCGAATTTGGCATTGAGGGGAATGACGATTTGGGTGATTAATCCCTTCGGGCGCAGCGGCAAAAACTCTCCCACGCTAATGACTGACGACTGATCACTGATCCCTGATGACTGTTGACGGATCACTGTCACCTTCGCGTCCATCGCCAGCATTGCACAGGCAAACGTTGAGCGGCCATCTGCCGCGACCAGCGTCCCTGCGACGGTGGCGGCGTTGCGGAGATTCAACGGCGCTTCCAATTTGAGCGCGGTTCTCAACGCTTCGGGGCAATGCTCCGATTCGAGCAGTTGCTGCAGAGTAACGGTGGCGCCCAATTCCAGGTCATTTCCCTTGCGGGCGATGGTGTTCAGGCTGAGGGCTTGCAAATCCACCACAGAAACGGGATCAGGCGTCGGCTTGGAGAGAAGCGTCCCGCCGCCGAGGGGCAGGGTGTTGGGCTGCGAGAGAAGCGTCAGGGCTTCGTCAAGGGTCTGTGGGCGGTGATAGGTTGTGATCATGGATGGCTCCGTGAAAGTACCGCAACATTCGTGTTGCGAAGGCGGGCAAGATAAATCTTGCAGTACGCTCAATTATACAATCAAAAATGCCGTCACCTTTCGATGACGGCATGTTGTGGCGCAAGTCTCAGACTTACGCTGCGTGTTACCCCGGCGGTGTGTACGGCGCAATTTCGGGCAGGAGGAATTCCTGTTTCAACGCCTGCACAAGGACGAAGAACGCAGACCCGTCGCTGTAGTGACCCGTGAACAACCAGGCGGGCTGAATATAGCGCTGGTCGGGGCTGAGTTCGCCCTGCGTGTAACGCGGGTCGGGCATGTAGTAGACCAGTTCGACGCGCTCAATGGTCATCGCGGGCGGGGCGTATTCGCCCTCCGCTGTCAGGTCTACGGTGTAAATCTGGTCGGCAGTGACGGATAGCGGCTCCGCCTCCTGACCAGTCTTCGGGTTGATTCCTGTTGTTGCAGCGGAGAATATCCGCACCGCTGGGTAACTGCCAAAAGTCTCGCCGGGGACGAGGAGGGCTTCAATCATGACTTCATCGTCCAGATTGCCGACCGTTGAGCCGTCGGGATAAAAGCCGTCTGGCGTGAGTTGAGCGTAGGTTTGTCCGTCGGCAGATGTGAACAGCGTGACCTGCTGACCGTCCAGCGTGACGGGTGTCTGCGTGCCGCGCAGGATTTGGAATTGCAGGTCGGGGAAGGGAATCTCGTAGCGATCCACCTTCAGCGCGGGCTGGCCCGCTTCGTTGGTCTCCACCGTTCCCCACACGTCCACAGGCTTGTTTTGCCAGGCTTGCAGGGCTTCGAGATTTTCGCCTTCCAGCGGCAGGAAAGGGAAGGGCGTGTCTTTGTTGAGCAGGTTGTATTCCACGCGCTGGCTGCCATCTTTTTGTTTGTAGATGGTGATGGACAGCGTGCCGCGCAGACCGTCCACCTTCTGCGGAGTGTAGGAAGCCGATTCGGGGATGAGCAATGTCTGTCCGATGGTCAGCGTGGAGCAATCGGCGGGCAGGTTGTTGACCGCCATCAATTCTTCGACCGCGACGTGGAAGGCAGATGCAATGCCGAGGCAGGTGTCGCCAGCAGACACCACGTAGGTCTGCCCGCCGCTTCCGCCCCCTCCTCCGCCACCGCCGCCTCCGCCAAACTGCGGCGCGGGTTCAGGCGTGGAGAAGGGGACGGGCGTGCCTGTGAGGTTGAGTTTGTAGAAGCCCAGTCCGCCGCCTCCACCACCGCCGCCGCCCTGAACGTTGCGCAGGTCAATGGACTTCCACTCGAAGGTTTCGCCGTGACGCACGCCGATGACGAAGGCGTTATCCAGCGGCAAGGGCAAATCGGCGGGAATATCGGGCAGGACGAAGACTTCGTTTTCCGTGGTGTTCAGGATGACCTGTCCGTTTTGCTGGCTGATTGCGCCGAGCAGGCCGTCTTCGTAGCCCTCGTAGATTTTCCATGATTCGAGCGCGAAGGTTTTGACGCCGTTCTCTTCGTGGAATTGCCCGGTCGCTTCAACGAACGTGTTTCCGTATTCGGGCGGGACGTTTTCGGTGTTGCCCGTCACAGGGATTCCGTCCAGCGTGACGAGCGGCGCGCCGCCCTCAGCGGAGGGCATCGAAGCCAGGTAGCCGTAGAGGGTCAGAGTCGCGTCGAGAGGCCGCGCCCGCACCCAGGTCTGGATGGGAGGCGAGAAGGAGGTCATTCCCTCCATCATGCCTGCGCCGCCGTTGGAATTCAGGAACTTTTGGAGCGCCTCTTCCGCGCTGATGATTGCGTATTGACCGAGAGGCGCATACTTCGGCAGGATGCCGTCCACGTAGAGGATGCCCTGCTCGTCCAACTGGAAATGTAAGCCCGCGCATTTGAAGTATTCGTAGCAGAGGATGCGACCATCGGGCGTGAGCGGCGCGGCGACGTATCCGCCGTAGATTTCGCTAGGCATGATTTTGTGCGGGAAGTCGAAGCCGTGCGAGGCGAGGAAGTCTTCGATCACCGCTTCGGCGTCCGCGGGCGGCTGCGCGCCGTTGATGGCGGCTGCGTAGCGCGGGTAATCGGGATAGTATTGGAAATACTGGTCAGAGCGCACGTGCAGCCATTGGTTTCCATCCACGACAAGTAAATCTCTGTCATAGAGACTGGCGGTTTCGCTGGGAACGCGATAGACCGCGCCGTTCATGCCGAATTGCGCGGCAAAGGCGCGGGCGCTTTCGAGCGAGGCGGGCTGTTCGGGCTGGTAGGTGTAGAGGCTGGCTTCGGTTGGCGCGGCGGGCAGTTCGGCTTGCAGGTAGAGGGGCTGCCCAAAGCGTTCGTAGGTTTTACCGCTGGGGGTGGGCGTATCTCCCGGCAGGAGAATTCCCAGGGTTGGGGCAGGCGTATTTGCCGCCGCGGGCTGGGGCTGAGGCGCGATCGAGCGGATGGCCAGGTTCATCAATATTGCAAGCGCAGCCAGCGCGGCTGTCCAGCCGAGCGCGGCGAGGGCGTTTCGTAAGACGGGGCGGGCAACACCGCGTTTGGGTTTGTGCGCGGCTTTCAGTTTTTCTTCCAGTTCGGATTGAAAGACAGGGTTCGGGTGAATGGAGGCAGCCAGGCGTTCCAGTTCGTTTGCCGTCCCGGAGTCACGGGGAGTCAAATTTTTTTGAGTCATAGTTCCACCTCCAATGCAAGGGAGGTTCGCTCGCGCAGGTCTTGCAGCCCGCGCGAGACGAGCATTTTGACGGCGGCTTCCGTCTTGCCGAGCACACGCGCGCATTCGGCGTGGCTCAACCCGCTGAAGTGATGCAGGATGACGGCTTCGGCGCGCTCGGGGCTGATTCGCCGCAATGCGCGCGACACCGTTTCGATTTGCAGACGGAGCGCGGCGGCTTTGTCGGTGGGCGGCGCGGGGTTCGGGGCTTGAACCGCCGCCTCCAGCGGGACCTCGCGCCTGCGCCCGCGAAAAAAGAGGGCGCGGCGTCTGGAAGCGATTCCCATCAGCCACGCCGCGAATGCGCCATCCCCTCGAAAGGAATGAATGCTTTCCAGCGCGGCAAGGAAGGTTTGCGAGGTCAGGTCTTCGGCGTCTTTGACGTTCCCCGTGTGCGCCATGTGGTATCGGTAGACGCGCGTCACGTGGCGGCGGTAGAGTTCAGCGAATGCCTCCGCGTCGGTCTGCGCTTCGCGGGCAAGTTGAATTTCATCCATTATTGGCGGGCTTTCGGTTCGTAGTGTGGTGGAATACATAAGCCTCCTGCGGAAGTTCGTGCGCACAAAGGTATGTTGCAGGAGGCGGGGAAAAGGTAACAGGGAATTTGCCCCTCATCCCCAGCCCTTCCCCCAGCGTGGGGAGGGAGTCAACTCCCCTCTCCCTTTGGGAGAGGGCAGGGTGAGGGTTAATCAGGATACACCCTCCAGCCCAATTCGCTCAACCGTGACTTGTCGAACTGTTCTTCGGGGACGTTGATGAGCAGGGTGTTGCCTTCGGCGAGCAGTTCATCCGTTTCGGCGTCGTAGATGCCCGCCCACGCCTCGGCGGACCTGGATTTTGCCTTTCCTGCCCTGCCGATGATTTTGAGCGGCTTGCCCACCGGCACGTTTTTGCGGTATTTCACTTCGAGTTTGGCAGTGAACATGAAGCGCGGATTTTGCGGGTCGCTGCCCATGTGCGCCCGTCCCGACATTTCGTCAATGATGGCGCCCACGATGCCGCCGTGCAGAACGCCGGGGTATCCCTGAAAATGTTCCGGGGCGGTATAGACGGTTTCGACCACGCCGGGCTCGGTCTCGTAGATGTGCAGGTGCAAACCGACCGGGTTTTCGATCCCGCAGATGAAACACATTTTGGAATTGGGCTGTTTTGTTCGCATGCCACGATTATACATGGGGGCTGATTACCTTGCGCGCCGCCGGGGAAGTATCTCGGTTGTTGTGTAAGAGGTTTTATAAATGGGGATTGACCGCAGATGAACACGGATGAACACGGATGAACACTGATTCTGAAGAAAAACGGGATGAAGTTACCTTGCAAATCCAATTTATCTGTGTTCATCTGTGGTTGGAACATGAATTTCAAAACACTCTCTAACCACGTCACACCTGTTTCGTGTTTTTTCGCTCCCTAAAAACCTTTCCAAGTTCGTATGCCGAAAGTTGTGTAAATTCGTACCGCGAGATTAATCTCGCGCCACTTTTACAAAAAAAATCGAGAGACTATCATTACAGCGCAAGGTTTAGTTTAGCGGACGTTACACTTGCCCTGGCGGGCAAGCGCCAGGGGAGAACGTCTGCTACGCCATAGCGTAAAAGACGCTCTCTAGCGTCGAACTCTGCGCTGGAATACTACCCTTTTCGAGGAAGCCGCTATGAAATCCATCCGCCGTCTTTACTTTTACCTGGTCGCCTTCATCAGCATCGAAGTGGTGGCGTGGGGGCTGATCAGCCTGCTCCGTTCCATGGCAAACCGAACCATCTCGGGCGGGGCGGAGGTGCTGGCGCAGGCGCTGGCGTTGATTCTGGTGGGCGTACCAATCTTCCTCATCCACTGGTTGTGGGCGCAAAGGGCATCTGCGCGAGAAGAGGAGGAGAAAGAAGCCAGCCTGCGGGCGGTCTATCTCTACGCCATCCTGCTTGCCACGCTCATCCCCGTAGTGCAAAACACCCTCTCGCTGATTGACCGCTCCTTCGTGCAACTCGCCGGCTTGGGCGTGGAACGCGCCTTTTCCACCTTCCGCAACCAAAGCCTCGCCGACAACCTGATCGCCATCGTCATCAACCTGATCCTGGCGGCATACTTCTGGAATGTCCTGCGCGGCGACTGGGCAGCGCTCGAAGAGCGGAAAAACTTCGCCGAGGTCCGCCGCCTGTACCGCTACATCTGGATGCTCTACGGTTTGCTGATGACGGTCTTTGGCGCACAGCAGATTCTGCTCTTCATCTTTCTCCTCCCTGGCGATGTTTTAGGAGAACTGGGACGCGAGACCGTCGTCAACGGGACGGCGCTGTTGGTCATTGGAACACCGCTCTGGGCATACACATGGCGCATCATTCAGGACTCCCTGCCTGATCCCGCCGAAATGGGCTCGACTCTCCGCCTGGGCATTCTCTACATCCTTGCACTCGGCGGGGTATTCACGGTTATCAGCGCAGCGACCAATCTGGTGGAAACAATTGCGTTATGGGCGCTCGGCGCGGATTGGGACTTGCGATACTTCATCCAGCAACTCGGCAATCCCATTTCGATTGGCTTGCCGTTTGGGGTGGTGTGGGCGTATTTTGGGTTCTGGCTCATTCGTCACATCGAGGCGACCGGCGACAAAGTGCGCCAGGCGGGGATGAAGCGGCTGTACTACTACGTTCTGGCTTTCATCGGTCTGGTAATTGCGTTTATTGGCGCGGCAAACCTGCTTCGCTTCATCATAGACATGATCGCCGTCAAAATCCTCGTAACAGACGATCTCCAGCGTTCGCAGATTGCCAATGCGATTGCCTCGCTTGTGGTCGGCGTGCCGCTCTGGCTGATGGCATGGCGCCCGATGCAGGCAGAAGCGCTGGCGCAAGGCGAGATGGGCGACCACGCCAGAAGGTCGGCGCTTCGCAAGACCTATCTATATCTGGCATTGTTCGCTTCCGTCATCGGGGTGATGGCAAGCGCGGTGGGGCTGGTCTATCAACTCCTGCGCGCGGCGTTGACGGGCGACATTGGCGGGGATTTCGTCAATTCCCTGCTCAACACCCTGCAACTGTTGTTCCTGTTTAGCGTCGTCATGCTCTATCATCTCCATGTCCTGCGCAGGGACAGCGTTTCGCTGGCAGGTACACTGGCGGAAAAACAAAGCGCGTTTGCGGCGCTGGTCGTCGATTCGGGCGATGGACTGGCGGCGGCAGTGCAGGCGGCGCTGCAAAAATCGGGCGCGAAGGTGCGGGTGGCTGTGACAAGGCCGGAGGCAAAGCCCGACGGCGATTTTCAAGCAGTCATCCTGAATGGAAGTCTTGCGGCAAATGCCCCAGCGTGGATTCGCTCGTTTGGCGGGAGCAGGATCATCGTCCAGGATGAAGCGCAGAATCTCGTTTGGGCGGAGGATGCGGCGCAGGCGGCTGAGTCGGCGCAGAGGCTGGCAGAGGGTCAGGAAGTCCAAAAGAAAAAACAATCACGCCCGGCATGGCTGTATGTGGTGTATGTGTTTGCGGCGTTGTTTGGGCTGGAGGTGTTGTTCCTGCTGCTGGCGTTCGGCATTTCGCTGGTGACGAGGTTCTAGAGTTTCGTTTTTATGATGTAAAATACAAGGGTCATCATTCACCGAGGAGACGCATCATGAAAGTGACCGTGCTTCAGGAAAATTTAGCCCGTGGTTTGGGAATTGTTTCGAAGGCTGTTTCGCCGCGCAGTACGCTGCCTGTGCTGGCGAATATTTTGATTGCTTCGGACGAGGGACGGCTGCGTCTCTCTGCCACCAATCTCGAATTGGGGATTACCTGCTGGGTCCCGGCGCGCATCGAGGAGGAAGGTTCGACCACCGTGCCGGCGCGCACGTTCAGCGACCTGGTCAACAACCTGCCGGGCGATCAGGTGAATTTGAAACTGGATGTGCAAACGCAGACGTTGAATGTGCGCTGCGGGACTTCGACCAACGACATCAAGTGCATTGATGCACAGGAGTTTCCGCCGCTGCCCGTGCCTGATTTGGAGGGCGCGGTGCAGATCAATTCGGGCGATTTCCGCGAGATGATTCATCAGGTGGCGTTTGCGGCTTCGACAGACGAGGCGCGCCCGGTGCTGATGGGCGTTTTGATTCAGGTGGATAAGGATAAGATGACGATGGCGGCGGCGGACGGTTTCCGCCTGTCGGTGCGCAAGGCGGTTCTTGCCGCGCCCGTGCCGGCGCCTGTTTCGGCAATCGTCCCCGCTCAAGCCTTGAGGGAACTGGCGCGCGTGGCAGGCGACGGCGAGGAGCCGATTTACATGGCGCTGCCGAAGGGACGCGGTCAGGTCATTTTCCGCGTGAAGGATGTGGAGGTCGTTTCGCAGTTGATTGACGGGACGTTCCCCGATTTTCAGCAGATTATTCCGCGTTCGTACAAGTCGCGGACGTTGGTTTCGACGGCGTCGCTGTTGAAGGCGTGCAAGCAGGCGGAAATTTTCGCCCGTGAGGGGTCGAACGTGGCGCGGTTGAACATCAAGAGCGCACAGGGAGACTTGCAGCCCAGCGAGGTGGAGATTTCCGCCATTTCGGAGGAGACCGGCAAGAATGAGACGATCGTGGAGGCGACGGTGGACGGCGGCGGTCTGTTGATTGCGTTCAATGTGAAGTTCCTGCGCGAGGCGCTGGAGGTGATCCGCACGCCGAACGTTGCGCTGGAAACATCCGCGCCGAATGCGCCGGGGGTGATCCGCCCGGTGGGCGATGATGATTTCCTGCATGTGATCATGCCGATGCATTTGGGATAAAGCAGTGATCAGTTTTCAGTGAGCAGTAAACAGTAAGCGCCCGTCGAGAGACGAGGCGCTTTTTTAGTATTACAGCGCAAAGTCGGCGCTGGAGAGCGTCTCTTACGCTCCTCGCGCAAGAGAGCCTGATTGCGTTAGGCTTTGGGCAAGGTCACTTTGAAGGTTGCGCCTTTGCCGGGTCCTTCGGATTCCGCCCAGATTTTGCCGCCCTGCACTTCGATGATTCCTTTGGCGATGGTGAGACCGATTCCCAGCCCGCCGTAACTGCGCGTGTTGGGCGGTTCGATCTGATAGAAGCCTTCGAAAATTTTCTGCAATTTATCGGCAGGGATTCCCTTGCCGTGATCCTGCACCCAGGCGAGGACATGGTCGCCCTGTTCCACTGCGCCAACGACGATTTGACTTTCTTCGGGGGAGAAACGGATGGCGTTGTTGAGCAGGTTGACGAAGGCGAGGGTCGTTTTTTCCCGATCCGCATGAACATAGTGCGGCAAACCGCCGAAGGCATAGGTCAGTTTCAGATTGCGGCGCGCGGCGGAGTACATGATTTCGTCACAGGCTTGGGTCAGGATGTCTTGAATGGAAATTTTCTGCGGGCGCATTTCCATCTGTTCCGCCTGCAGGAGGGTGAGATTGCTCATCTGGTCGAGCAGGGATTTCATTTGCGAGGCGGCGGTCAACACGTGATGGGCATGGTCTGAAAGTTCGCCCTTTGCATCCTCCTGCAAAAAGGTGGCGTAGCCGATGATGATGCCGAGAGGCGTCCGCAATTCGTGAGAGGCGAGGGCAAGGAAGTTGTTTTTGATTTCGTTGGCCTGACGGGCTTGTTTGAGCGCCTGGCGCGTGGCTTGCAGGAGGCGGGCATTGTTGATGGCGATGGCGGCATGCGCGGCAGTGACCGAGAGAATCGCCACATCGCGCTCGGTAAATTTGCCGTCGCGTTTGTTGACTGCTTCCAACACGCCCACGACGCGGTCCTTGATGGGCATGGGGACGCCGAGGAGAGTCCGTGTTTTGAATTTGATTTTGTCGGCAACCAGGGAATAGTGACGCGGATCCTGCTCGACGTTGTTCAGGATCATCGGCTGATTGGTGCGGAAAATCGTCCCCGCCAGGCTGCCTTCGATGGGGACGGGGATTTTGGCAAGTTCTGCCGGGTCCGAGCCGGTGGCGGCGGCGAAATAGAGACGCGGATTTTTCTCGTCATAAAGCAAAATGGACGAACCCTCACAATCCAGCAATTCGGTGGCGGTGGCGGTAATCTGCTGGAGGAGTTCGTCCAAATCGAGCGTCGAGTTAAGGATGACGCTCAATTCAACAAGGCGCAGCAATTGATTTTGTCTCCCCTCGAGGTCGCGCAGCCTGCCGGTAGTGGTGCTCATGGATATAGTGTACTGATTTTGCAGGCTGGATTCAAGCGGCAATTTTACTTTTGCAGTTCATAGACAAGGTATTTGCGGTTTTCGTACACCAGTTTCAGCGGAAGACGGCAATTTTGAATATCGCCGGGCAAAATCTGGCTGTATTCCCAGTTTTTGTGCAGAATGACGTAATCGCCCAGAAGCAGGCGGTCACATTCGATGGACATGATCGCATCGCGATTGGTAAAGAGCCGCAGAGCGCGCGGCTTGAAGAAGACAATCACACTGTCGGCTGGAGTATTCTCCCTGACGTACTCGTACATCTCCATGCTGAACGATTCGAACGGACCGTTGATGCGGCGGTTGTTTGCGAGATTTGCGTAGGCGTGAGATGCTGATGTAACCAGAAAAATCCCCGTCAACGTACCCCAGAAAAGGAAATGGAGACCTCGCCCAACGAGGAGATACCTTCCGGGCAGTTTTGCAACCATGCCAAGCATGCCCTGAAAAGCAAAATAAACGAACAGCGGTATCAAGGGAAAGATGAACCGTATTCCCTGCCACTCGGGCCAGAGAACCATGAGCGCAAAATAGAAGAAAAAGAAAATAATCAAAATCTGGTCAGCATGGCGGCGCATCCATGCGCCCGCAAGGAAAAAGACGACCAACACATAGTAAAGATACGTCCACGCCGCCGCTGCGTTCGGGTCGAAGAACTGAACAAAGAGATAGAAATAATTGATGAGATTACTTTGCAGCGTATCGAACGTCAGCCCTGCAAGTTGACGGAAATAAGAACCCTGTCCGCCGGGGAAGATGAGGGAGGAAATCAACCAGAGCAGAAGGAACACACCGCTCGCCACTGCCGCGCTGGCGATCATCTCCTTTCGGCGGGCGCGGTCGCGCAGGAAACGCCATCCCTGCCAGGCAAGATAACTCACAAGCAGAGCAATTCCCGTAGTGCGAAAAAAGAACGAAAGAAAGATGCCCGCCCCAACTAACACTTGAGACCTTTTCCACGGCTGAACCTCGGCAGTTTTCATCAGCCATAACGTCAGAAACACAGAAAAGAGGAAAGGAATATCCGAGATGATGTAATCGGTGGCTTTAATCAACACCGGGTTGAAAGCGAAGAGGGAAAGCAGGAGCAGGCGTTCGGTCCGCGAGAGGCGGGTTGCGGTCAACAGATAAAAGCAAATCAAAAATCCCGCAAAGAACAAAAGCCCCGGCAGTTTCAACGTCAACGGGTGAATGCCGCGCAGCAACAGCGCAGGCGCGAGCGTCAACGGATACCCCCACGGGTATGCCACAGGTCCAATTTGCACCGACGATTCGAAGATGGTGAAGGTATTGCGCTCGATGAACTCATCCATCTTCCCATTCAGGATGCTTTGCGCCTGCATCACATACGACGCCCAATCGTCGCCCCACTCATGCCCGCGCGTCAGCGTGGACGCCCCAAGCGCAAGGCTCACCAACAGCACAACAACAAGGAACGGATCTCTTCGCTTATTCATGCCGATAATTGTATCGCTGACGGATAAAAATATCCGCCCGCTTTTGGGACGGATATTCTCGCTTCATACGTGACCTGAGGCTGATTCTGATTTACGAACCTTGCCTCACCCCCGGCATGGATCTCATTCGCCGCACCCGTTCCGTGAGCGGACGCTTGGCAACGATGGTAATCTTGCCGCTGTTTTCGGGCGTGAAGACGTTGACCGCCTCCCAGCCTTCCTCGCCCCATTCATCCAGCGTGGCTTGAATGAGTTCATCTTTTGTGCCGAAAATGCTGCCGATGGTTTGCACGCGATATTCCCATTTTTGATATTCGTCCGTCATTTCAGCCTCCTACAACGCCAGCAACACATGCAGCACAATATCCGCCGAGAAGTGCGCGAGCATTGCCGATTCAAGTCCGCGCTTCCAGTACAGCCAGCCGAATGCCACGCCAGCCAGTCCGTTCAACACAATGGCGCGCGTGATTACCAACGGCGTGAGCGGAATCAAGTTCGCCGTGGCGGGCAGGTGACCCAGTCCGAAGAGTACCGCGGCGAGGATGTTCGCACTCCAGAAAACCGCGCTGGTGGGGTTGCCTTCGGTCGTCTTGCTGATGAACGATCCCAGCCACGCGATCAATGACATGACGAACAGGCGTAATAGAACTTCTTCGCTGATGCCGCCGTAGAACGAGGCGAGGAATCCCTGCCAGGCGGGAGGCTGGGCGGTTTGTAAGTTTAAGATATTCGCTGAATCACCAATCTCACGGAGCAGGGCAGGTTGAAAAACAAAGACATCCAATCCAATAATCAGCACGGATGCGACCACGCCGATGATGATGCTCAACGGCAGGATCGCACGGACCTTGTCCTTGACCGATTCGCCGTTCAAGCGCGCTTCCAGGATGGGAAGTCCCAGCCCGATGCGGTTGGCGAAGAAGAGCCCCAACGCGGTCAAGATGCCAAACATCACCGCATTCTGAAGAATTTGAATCGTAATCAAGAGCGGCAATGGAATCGGCAAATTTGCATTTTGCAAAGTTTCGCGTTGCAGCGTCAATGAGTAGGGGGTAATGGCAATCACGCCAAAGACCGCCGCGATCCACACAATGAAAAAGAGTTTCCAGTTGAAGGGTTTGTTCATTCCATCTCCTATAGTTTTGCAATCAACGCACTGCGCTTGAAATTGTGAATGCTCAAATAGATCAAGACCGCATCAACAATCCAGATCAGTGTTCCGACGATTATCACCGTGCCAACGCCGAGAAACAAAACACCTGTGGCTTGTCCCACCATCAGCGTCAGCATGAAGGCAGGCATAAATCGAACATTTGTTCTAATTTCAAACACCCGAAGATTATCTGAACAAAGCACAGCGAATTCTTCATTCCAGTTTGTTCCACGTGAAACGTCATGCCGTCCACGGCACGGTTTTGTCCAAAGACGCGCACCAATGAAGCAACTTCGATGACAGCACTCACGGATTTTCGCGCCTCCACAGGATGTAGGAGTAGACGACGGGAACGAACGCGGCGATCAGCATGGCGGCGAGGAGCAGCCAGATGCCATTCTCGCCGAGGAACGCGCTGACGATGGTCACCGCGCCTGCGAGCATGAAAAGCTTGGCGCCGAGTTTATGCGTCTCATCCCAGACCGTCTCGCTGGAAAGTGTCCACGGCGTGCGGATGCCGATGAAGAAGTTGCGTTTTGCCTTGCCCATCATGTAGCCCACGCCGATGAAGAGCAAACCGACAATCGGCAGAAGCGCGTACGTCATATTGAACTGGTAACCAAGTGCGGCAGCCAGAGTCAAACCATAGACAAAGAGCATGTACGCCACGAAACCAACGATAAACCAGTTGAACACGCCGCGGAACTTGGCGATGTTGGCTTTGAGCGGGTCAATATGCGGGATGACGAGGAAGAGCGGCAGCAGCGCGATGGTGATGATCGGCATCAGAAAGACGCCCCAGAACTTGGACATGTAGCCGTCAATCTCGCCCGCGGCGTTCCAATGCGATGGCATGGGGTCAGGCAGGCGGCTCCAGAGCAGGATACCTGCCAGCACAGCGGCGGCAATCAGAATGAGGGATATGGCAGTGGCGGTACGGGTTGTCATTTGGGTCTCCTTTTGTTCTCGTCATTGCGAGGGCGGAAGAACACCGCCCTCGCAATGACATTATTTATCCTTCGGGATGTTATTTTGCGCCAACGAGATCATGCCGCTCAGACCGCCGAGATTCATCGTATCCACCGCAGAACTGGGGACGATGACCATGGCGCCTTTTTCCTTCAAGCCTTCGAAGAGCATGTTCATGGCGCGCAGATGCAGGGCAGTTGGGTTGTTGATATAGGCTTGCGACGCCTCGGCAAAGGATTCGGCGATCTGCTTCTCGGATTCGCCGAGGATCACACGCGCCTGACGTTCGCGCTCCGCCTGCGCCTGGCGGGACATGGCGTCTTCCAAATCCTGCGGGATGACGATGTCGCGAATCTCCACAGACTGGACGGACACGCCCCAGGGCGTGGTGCGCTCGTCAATGACCTGCTGCAGTTCCTTGTCTATCATGCTGCGCCCGACGAGGATATCTGCAAGCATCATGCGCCCGATGATGTCGCGCAGGGCGGTCTGTGCCGCCCAATCCACGGCGGCGCGGTAATTTTCGACCTCGAGCGCGGCTTTTTCGGCGTCCCACACCACCCAGAACAGCACGGCGTCCACATCCACGGGAACCGTGTCCTTCGTCAGCGTTTTCTGCGCGGCGAACGGTGTGACCATCACGCGGTGGTCAATCCAGGT
>DAOUBY010000177.1:0-2758 GCA_034432325.1 Anaerolineales bacterium | reverse complement strand
ATTTCGGGGTCCGCGCAGCGACGCGGGAGTTGATCGTCATCGCCAGCGCGCATGTCTATCCGGTCTATCCCGATTGGCTGGAGAGTCTGCTTCGTCCGTTCGAGGATGAAAAGGTGGCGTTGACCTACGGCAAGCAGCGCGGACCCGCCGCCGCCAAATTTTCGGAACAGCAAATCTTTCATCAGTGGTATCCCGATGAGAGCAGCCCCGATCAGCCGACTGCCTTTTGCAATAACGCCAACGCCGCCATCCGCCGCAGTTTGTGGGAGCGGCATCCCTACGATGAAACGCTGACCGGGCTGGAGGACGTGGAATGGGGCAGGTGGGCAAAGGAGCAGGGCTATAAAATTGCCTACGTTGCCGAGGCGGAAATCATCCATGTTCACAATGAAACGCCGCGCGGCGTGTACAACCGTTACCGCCGCGAAGCCATGGCGCTGCGCAGGATTTACCCCGAAGCCCATTTCAACTTCTACGATTTCGTCCGCCTGACGCTGACCAACATCTTCAGCGATGTATGGCATGCGGCGCGCGAACGGGTCTTGTGGAAGAATCTGTTTTCGATTGTGTGGTTTCGCTTCATGCAATTTCACGGCACACGCATGGGACACCGCGAGACCAGCCTGGTCACGCCGCAATTGCGCGAGACGTTCTATTACCCGCGGGAACGCAGGAAGAACGAAGAGAAAAAACGCGGCGTGGAGCCGATTCGGTATAATCACTGACCTATGACCCGACTCATTGCCCTCGTCCCCATGCGCCATCACAGCCAGCGCGTGCCGGGAAAAAACTACCGTCTGCTGGCCGGCAAACCGCTCTATCGGTACATCATCGAAACGCTTCTCGCCGTGCCTGAAGTTGAGCAAATCGTCGTAGATACGGACTCCGAACCCGTCATGGACGGTCTGCGCGAAGACTTTCCGCAGGTGAAACTCATCGTCCGCCCCGAACATCTCCGCGCCGATGACATCCCCATGAACGAAATCCTCATTCACGATACGGCGCAATTCCCCGCCGATTTTTACCTGCAAACGCACAGCACCAACCCTTTGCTCAAAGCCGGGACCATCTCCCGCGCCATTCAATTCCTGTTTGCCAATTACCCGAAATTCGACTCTCTCTTCTCCGTCACCCGCTGGCAAACCCGCTTCTACGACAAGGACGGCAACGCCGTTAACCACAACCCGCGCGAACTGCTCCAAACCCAGGATTTGCCTCCCATGTACGAGGAGAACTCCTGCATCTACATTTTCACCCGCGAGAACCTGCTGAAAAACCGCCACCGCATCGGCGACCGTCCCTTGATGTTCGAAATTCCCCGCCTCGAAGCGGTGGATATTGACGAAGAGTCCGATTTTCAAATTGCCGACATCCTCATGCGTATGCGACTGGAAAACCGCTAATGTCACACACCGTCCTTTTCACCGCCCCCTACATGATTCCCTTTGTGGATCGCTTCAAGCCTGTCTTCCAAAGATACGGCATCGAACTCATCATCCCCGACGTGCAGGAACGCATGGAGGAAGAGGACCTGCTGAAGTACGCCGGTCAATTCGACGGCGCAATCTGTGGAGATGACCGCTACACCGCGCGCGTCATCGCAGCCTGCTCCCCGCGCCTCAAGGTCATCTCCAAGTGGGGGACGGGGGTCGATTCGATAGACGCCGAAGCCTGCTCCCGGCATTCGATCAAAATTGGACGCACCCCGAACGCTTTCACCACCCCCGTCGCCGATACGGTTCTCGGGTATATGCTTGCCTTCGTCCGCCGCCAGCCGTGGATGGACAGGGCGATGAAAAGCGGCAAATGGGAAAAGATTCCGGGCAGGACCCTCAGCGAATGCACCCTCGGCGTGATTGGCGTGGGCAACATCGGCAAAGCCGTCACGCGCCGCGCCCGCGCCTTTGGGATGAAAGTGCTCGGAACCGATATTGTGGAGATTGACCATGTCTTCGTTTCGGAAAGCGGCATTGAGATGACGAGCCTCGCGCATTTGTTGGCGAATTCCGATTTCGTTTCCATCAACTGCGACTTGAATCCCACCTCCTACCATCTCATGAACGCCGATACCTTCGCCATGATGAAACCCGGCGCCGTGCTTATCAACACCGCCCGCGGACCGGTCGTCGAGGAGAAAGCGCTCATTGCGGCGCTGCAGGCTGGAGGTCTGGGGGGAGCCGCTTTGGATGTCTTCGAGGTGGAACCGCTTCCGTTGGACAGTCCGCTGTTGAAGATGGATAACGTCCTTTTGGCTCCGCATAACGCCAACTCCAGCCCCGCCGCATGGGAGCGGGTGCATTGGAACACCATCAAAAATCTGGTGGAAGGTTTGGGAATGAAGTTCGAGAGGGAGGAACGATGACGGCAAAGACGGTTCTCATCACCGGCGCGGCGGGCGGGATTGGGCGCGCCACAGTCGCTTTGTTTGCGGAAAAAGGCTGGCGCGTGATCGGCGTCGACCGCTCCGAGTTTGGCGATGGGTTCCCGCAGGATGGGTTGTTCATTCGGGCGGATATTTCGCGCGGCGAAGACATGGAAGCCATCTTCGAGCGGGTGCACGAATTCACCGGCTCGCTGGATGTGCTGGTCAATAATGCCGCCATGCAGGTTGCCAAGCCGTTGATCGAAACCACTGTGGAGGAATGGGATGCGGTGATGGCGTCGAACCTGCGCTCGGTGTTTTTGGGCGTCAAACTGGCGCATCCGCTTCTCAAGCGGAACGGCGGCGCGATTGTGAACGTTTCGTCGGTTCACGCCA
>DAOUBY010000176.1:0-6380 GCA_034432325.1 Anaerolineales bacterium | reverse complement strand
CTCACCTACTACGATTCGCAGGGAACCAGTTACTCCGATAAATTCACCCTGTCGCTGCCGGTCAGCGGCGGGACGGTCTCCGGCGGAGGCGGCTCTGCCGCACCCACCGCCACGCCGACGGGGGTGAAAAGTTCCCAGTTGGTGATTACCGGCTATTCGTCCAGCGTGGAACCGCTTCAGCCGGGCGTGCAATTTGCCCTGAACATGACCGTCCAGAACGTCGGCAATGCCAACGCCCAGCGCATCACCATGATTGTGGGCGGCGGTTCGAGCGGCGGCAGCGGAACCGCTGTGCCTGGAGGCGTGTCGGGCGGCGGCGGCGATTTCTCCAATTTTGCGCCGGTGGGAGCGTCGAACGTCCAGTCATTGGGCGATCTCAAGGCTGGGGAAAAGATTCAGGCTGTGCAGAATCTGGTTGTGAACGTTTCGACCAACCCGGGCGCATATCCCCTGCGGATTACGTTTTCATATCTGAACGACAAGAACGAAGTCATCTCCGATGAACAGGTCATTACGCTGTTGGTGTACAGCCTGCCGAATGTGAATGTCAGTTTCTACCGTCCGCCCGATCCCTTCGTTGCCGGTCAGCCGGGCATGCTGCCGATTCAGATTGTCAATGTGGGCAAGCGTTTTGCAGTCTTGGGAGATGCGCGGGTAACCGCAGACAATGGGACGATTGAAAATGGCGCCAGCCTGGTCGGTCCGCTGGATGCGGGCGGGTTCTTCACGCTCGATGCCATGCTGACGCCTGATCAGCCTGGCACAACCACCCTCACCGTGACGATTGACTATGTGGATGACTTCAATCAGCCGCGCACCCTCGAGCGGACCATCGAAGTGGAAGTGCAGGAGGCATTCGTTGATCCTTCGCTCGACCCATCCTCCGGCGGCGATGGCATAAACGGCGGCGGGGAGGTCGTTATAGAGGAGGAAACCATCCTGCATAAGATTTTCCGCTTTATCAAAGGGCTGTTCGGGTTGGATAGCGCCTGGCCCGTCTGGCAGACGCCCGGCGGTGGCGGAGGAGGGGGCATCGAATCGCCGGCTCAACCTCTGCCGCAGCCTGTTCCGGGCAAGGGGTAGTTGTGCGCTTCATTGACCTGCTCCGCCTCATCTTTGGGAACCTCAGCCGCCGCAAAGCGCGCGTGGCGTTGACCGCCATCGGCGTGGTCATCGGCACGGCGGCGGTGGTGATCCTCGTCTCGCTGGCGATTGGCTTGCAGCGAAATGCCAACGAGCAGTTATACGGCATCGGCGACCTGACGCAGATTCAGGTCATGCCGACGTATGGCGAAGGTCCCGTTGCAGTTGGACCCGGCGGAGGGGGGGGAGGAGGCGGTTCTGCCCAAACAAAACTGCTTACCAATCAGGCGCTGGAAGAATTGCGTGCGATTCCCGGCGTGGAGTGGGTGAGTCCGCGCGAGTTTTTGTGGTCTGGCGGCTTGATCAGGTATCGAAAACTGGAGGGATGGGCAAATATCATCGGCGTGGATGTGAAAGACCTTGCCGAACTGGGGCTGGAAACGGTACAGGGCGATACAGCCCTTGGGCGCACAACCATTGTTGTGGGTCCGATGGTGGCAAACAATTTTTATGATCCGCAATTGCGCCCAGGGCAGGAGCCGCCGGCGCCGCCCGACCTGTACGATCAGCAGATTCAATTCGTGCTCTCGAAATGGGACGAAAAGACGTCAACTGAAATTCGCAAGAATCTGAGCCTGCGGGTGACCGGGGTGCTGAAAGAGACGCGCGGCGAGTCGGATTGGACGGTTTACATGCCGCTCGAACAAGTCAAGGCGCTGAACGAGTGGGCGCAGAACCGCCGTATCAATTACAACAAGGAAGGGTACAGCCAGGTCATCGTTAAAGTGCGTGATGTGAATCAGGTGCTCGATATTGCCGACCAAATCACCGAAATGGGCTATCAGGCATACACGCCACAGTCGTTTGTGCAGGGCATCAACAACTTCTACATCATCCTGCAAGTCATCTTCGGCGGGGTGGGCGCCATTGCTCTGCTGGTTGCCGCCATCGGCATTGCGAACACAATGGCAATGTCCATCCTCGAGCGCACGCGCGAGATCGGCTTGATGAAGGCGGTCGGCGCGACGAACCGCAACGTGCTGGCGATCTTCCTCGGCGAGGCGTCGGGCATCGGTTTCATCGGCGGGCTTGGCGGCGTCCTGATTGGCTGGCTGGCAGGGCAGGCAATCAACGTGGTGGCTGTGGTTTACCTTTCCAATCAGGCCGGGCAGCAGGGAGGCGTTCCGCCCAGCGTGGCGGTATACACCCCGCTGTGGCTGCCAATCTTTGCGCTGATCTTCTCCACCTTGATCGGAATGCTCTCCGGGCTTTATCCGGCTCTGCGCGCCGCCACCATGATCCCGGTGCTGGCGTTGAAATACGAATAACGTCTCAATTCACCCTGTATTTTGCCCCTGCCAAAAAATATTTCCCACATCTGGCGCTTGACGTTTTAGAACGTGTGTTCTAAAATTCTTGATGACGTTATCCGATTTTCGCCAAAAAAAGGAGAGAGCAATGTCCAAGCGTAATGTGGTGCATGTGGAGATTCCCGCCGCGGAGGTGAAGGCGGCAGCCGCGTTCTACCAGGAACTGTTCGGCTGGAAGGTTCAGCACGTGCCGGAGATGAACTACACCATGTGGGAAGACGGAAGCGGCTTAGGCGGCGGATTCTCGCAGGTATCCGCTGAAACTCCCGTCGGAAAGATGCTGGTCTATATTGACAGCGATGACATTGAAGCCGACTTGAAGAAGGTCGAGCAGCTCGGAGGCAAGGTACTCCAGCCCAAACTCGAAATCCCGCAAACGGGTTGGTTTGGCATTTTTCAAGACCCGACGGGCAACGTCCTCGCGCTGTACACCAGCATGAATCCCAACTTCAACAAATAGGACATGGACACACGATTTCCCGCCTTTCACCCGAACCCAGCCAAACAGGGCGTAACCATCGAAAAAGCAAAATATGACCTGATGCGCGAAGCCATCCTTGAAGTGCTGAAGGCGCGCGGTCCCATGACCTTCATGAAATTGAACATGGCGGTCGAAGAAAAACTCAAAGGCAGGTTCGACGGTTCCATCCCCTGGTATTACGTCACCGTCAAACTCGATATGGAGGCGCGTGGCGAAATCCGCCGCCTGCCGAAAGTCAAACCGCAGACCATCGAACTCGTCTGAGAACAACGTCCCGAAGGCAACTTCGGGACGTTGTGTTGCGGGGGTAAAATCAGCGCATGTCACTTCCTCTCGACTTCGTCAACGAACTCCGCAAACGCTTCACCGGCGACCTGCGTCTCGACGCCGCCTCGCGCATCCTGTACAGCACCGACGCCTCCATGTACCAGATCGAGCCGCTCGGTGTTGCACTCCCCAAAACACAGGACGACCTGCACGCCGCCGTTGAACTTGCCGCAAAATACAAAATTCCCATCCTGCCGCGCGGATCGGGCTCCTCCCTCGGCGGGCAGGCAATCGGACACGCCCTGATTCTGGACTGCTCCCGCTGGCTGGACTCCATCATCGAGATTGACCCCGACGCCCGAACTGCCGTCGTCGAACCGGGCGTCGTTCTTGCGGACCTGAATGCTGCTGCCGCCAAATTCGGCTTGACCTTCGGTCCCGATCCTGCCTCCGCCGAACGCGCCACGATGGGCGGCGTGATCGGCAACAACGCCACAGGCGCACACTCCATCCTTTACGGCATGAGCGCGGATCATATTCTCTCGGCGGATGTCATCCTGAGCGATGGGTCGCTGGATACTTGGGGAGTGGTCAGTGATCGGTTGTCAGTGGGGGGCAGGCGGGCTGCGATTCTTTCGGCGGCGGTGGTGATACGCGAGAAGTACGCCGAAGCCATCCGCCAGAATTACCCCAAGACCTGGCGCAACTCGGCAGGCTACCGCCTCAATTACCTCTTGCCTTGGTCGCCTTCCGCGCCTCCCCGCTGGAACGCTGATCACTGGTCGCTGACTACTTCCTATCCTCCCATAGACTCGACCGCCATCAACCTCGCTCCTTTGCTGGCTGGCAGTGAAGGCACCCTCGCCGTCATCCGCCGCGCCACGGTCAACCTTGTGCCGAAGCCGAAGCATACCGTCCTGGGGGTGTTGTCGTATCGAAGCATTGCCGAAGCCTGCGACGACGTTCCCCGCCTGCTGGAGTTCGCGCCGAGCGCCATCGAATTGATTCCCCAGATGATTTTGCGGCTGGCGCGGAGCGTCCCGGCGTATGCGCGTCAGATGGGGTGGATGGCGGGAGATCCTGCCGCAGTGTTGGTCGTTGAATTTGGCGGGGACAGGCTCGAGGTCCTGAAAGAAACGGTGCGCCGCATCGGCGATGTGCTGACCATCGCCGAATCCAAAGAAGAGCAGGCGCGCGTCTGGAACATCCGCAAAATGGGACTGGGTATCCTCGACTCGCGTCCGCAGGCGGCGAGACCCGCGGCGTTCATCGAAGATTGCGCCATCCCGGTGGAGAATTTGGGCGGGTTCGTGCGCGAAGTTGAGCGCATCATGGCGGCGCACGGCACGGAAGGCGGCATCTACGCCCACGCCTCGGCGGGATGTTTGCACATCCGCCCCGTGTTGAACCTGCTCACAGGCGAAGGCGTGCGGGCGATGCGGAGCATTGGCGAACAGGTGTTTGCGCTGACGATGCGGCTGGGCGGTTCGATGAGCAGTGAACACGGCGACGGCATCGTCTCCGGCGAGTGGATCGAGCCGACCTATGGCAAAGCGGTAACCGATGCCATGCGCCTGCTCAAGCACGCCGCCGACCCCGATAACCTGCTCAACCCTGGCAAACTCTTCGACGCCCCGCCGATGGACACGCACCTGCGCTATGGCGAAGGGTATCAGGTTTGGGTATGGAAGCCCGCCCTGCACTTCGACCACGAGCGCGGGCTGGCGGGCGCGATAGAGCAGTGCAACGGTCAGGGCGTGTGCAGGAAAACCACCGGCGTGATGTGTCCTTCGTTTCAAGCGACGAGGGAGGAGCAGAACTCCACACGCGGCAGGGCGAATTTGCTGAGGGCGATGATAGCGGCGCCAATGTCGTTGCGACCTTCGGGAAGCAATCTCCCGGCGCTCACTTCGTTCTCTCCTCGCAATGACATGATTGAAGCCGTCTTTTCCGCCCTCAACCTGTGTCTCGCCTGCAAGGGCTGCAAGGCGGAATGCCCCAGCGGTGTGGACATGGCAAAGTTGAAGTACGAGTTCGAGAACGAGTATTACAAATCGCGCCGCCGCCCGCTGCGCGATTATCTCTTCGGCTACTTCGACATCACGGCGCGGCTGGCATCCTCCATTGCGCCGCTGGCAAATGCGGTGACAGGCATGCCGCTGTTCAAAAACGTCATTGCCAGAGCGTTCGGCATCACGGAGAAGCGTCCGTTCCCAAAGTTTTCAATGAAGAGAGCAAAAGCCCGAACCGCGAAGTCACCCAAACATGGAGAGAAAGTAATCTTCTTGTCCGACCCATTTGGGCGGTACGTGGAGCCGGAGGTGGAGCAGGCAGCCTTGGACGTGCTGGCGGTGTGCGGCTGTGACGTTCATGTCCTGCCTGTGGTTGGGGCGGGGGCGTCGCTTCTCTCGAAGGGTTTCGTCAAGGCGGCGAAGCGTCAGGCGCGGCGGGTGCTGGACGCGCTGAATCAGGCTGACCCGAAGCGTGAAGCGGCGATTGTCGGCATCGAACCTCCCGACATCTACTGCCTCAAGAACGACTACTTTGACCTGCTGCCTGACCGTGGGGACGAAATCGCCTCGCGCGCCGCCCGAACCTGGCTGCTCGACGAATACCTGCTCCGCGCTGACGGCTTTCAGGATTTGCGTGTAGCCAATAAACTACAATTGTCCAGCCAGACCAATTTGAACACCGATATTCCTGTTCTCTTCCAGCCGCACTGTCACCAGCGGGCAGAGCGACCGGCAGACGACGGTCTGCCCAGCGGAACAACCGCGACCGTGGAGTTGCTCCGTTTGTGCGGCTACCGCGTGGAGGTGCTGGATGCGGGTTGCTGCGGCATGGCAGGAACGTTCGGCTACGAAGCCGAGCATTACCAACTCTCGATGAAGGTGGGGGAAAGGTTGTTCAGGGATGTTCGCAAAGCGGAAGGGCAGACGCTGGCTGCCGGGACGGGAGCGGCGTGCCGCATGCAGGTTCGGCAGGGAGCGGGGCTGGAGGCGCTGCATCCGATCCAGTTGGTTGCACGCGTGTTGGGAGAGAGTTTTATAAATCGGGATTTACCGTAGATGAACACGGATGACCACTGCTTCTGAAGAAAAACGGGATGAAATTCCCTTGTAAATCCAATTTCAGTAGATCACGAAAACCCTGCGTAACTTGCGCTCTCTAGCGCAAAT
>DAOUBY010000175.1:0-3536 GCA_034432325.1 Anaerolineales bacterium | reverse complement strand
AGAGTGTTTTATAAATCGGGATTTACCGTAGATGAACACTGATTCTGAAGAAAACGGGATGAAATCACCTTGTAAATCCAATTTATCTGTGGTCATCGGTGGTTGGAACATGAATTTCAAAACACTCTCTTAAAGAACGCGCTCTACACAGGGTTTTGCGTAAGTCCTGAGGGAAAGAAGACCACGAAGAAAAAAAAGACCGCCATCTCTGACGGTCTTTTTGATTCAAGCGGTGCGAATTGAGTTTACTTCTTCTCTTCCTCGTTCGCCGCCGCAACCGGCTTCGATTTTTTGAAACGGCGGTAGAGCGCGCGCCCGCCAAGGAAGACACCGTATACCGGGATGGCAACCAAAATCAGCGACGGCAGGTACGACAGGAAGAGGCGGATCAGGAAGCGGGTAAAGCCCTGCGTGAAGCCGATCAAATCCTGAATGGCGTCGTTGGCAGTGCCTTGCAGTTTCCAACCGCCGATTTCGATGGGCTTGACCGTTTCCTCAGCCACCAGGCGGATGCTGACGGCAGAGAGCGCGGCAGCCTCTTCGAAGTATTTGATCTGCCCTTTGAGCGATTCGATCTCCGTCTGAATGTTCTGCACCTGCATATAGATGGCAAGCACATCCTCCGCATTCGTCGCGGTATCCATGATCTTCAGCAGGTTCTTTTCGGCTTCTTCTTTCGCCGCCAGACGCGATTTCAAGTCCACATACTGGCTGGTGACATCCTGCCCGTTACGGTTCTCGTACGTGACCTCGACCACATCTGCCTTGATTTTTTCCAGCGCCTCCTCCAGACGCTCTGCCGGCACGCGAATGGTGATGCTGGCTTCCGGCACCTCGATGGCGTTGGGTCCGTACGTGGAACGGTACAGGTTGGATGAAACCACAAAACCGCCCATCTCCACCGCCATGCGGGCAATCTCGTCCATGCGCGCCTTCGGGTCGGCAACGACGATGCTCATATCCACATTCTGGATGACCATGCGTTCCGCCGATGCGCCGGCTGCCGCCTCTTCATACGACTTATCGTAACCGCCTGAATCTGCCATCGCTTGAAGGTACGGTTGACCGGGCGCAGGCGCTCCCATGGCGGGAGCGGGCATGATTTCCGGTGCGCCTCCGCCGCCATAGTCGGCATCGGGAAGGGCGTAGTTAATGTTGGCGAATGTGTTGCCTATCCTGGGCGCAAACAATCTGCTGACAACGCCGACCAGCGTCAACACCACCACGGTGGTAATCGCCACAGTAATCAGTGTCCTTTTCATGGGTCCTTCTCCTTTTTGAAAGTAAGGTGATTTCACCCCAAAGACGAATCACGTGCCGTAAAGTTCCTCCGTCCCCCACTTGTTCTATCGAACGCTTTCCCCCCATCTTCCAACGAACTTCGATTGGAAAATGAGAGAGGGCTGGGAAGGGGGTCACCATCCCTCGGCAAGGCGGATGGCGTGTTTTTCCGGCAATTTTGCTTCGCGGATGCGCTGCTGCACCTCGGGGATGTTGTATTCCACCCGCCGCGGCTCCCAAACGTGACCGTTCGTCTCGTAAATGGCATACGCCGCGCGCGGATCGCGGTCTCGCGGCTGACCGACCGAGCCGGGGTTGATGATTGCCCGCGGGCGCAGCGGATAATGCTCCCCCGCGCGGATGGGCGCCAGGCTGACGCGGTCATTATCCACGTTCAACTGGAACATGCACTGCAAATGCGAATGCCCCACAAAACACCACGGCGTGGTGAAATGATCGAAGTTCAAACGCGCCGAAAGCGTGTTCAAAATATATTCCCAAACTGAATCGCGCGGGCTGCCATGCACAATGCTCACTTCCCCCCGCACCTTCAGGTTCGAAGGCAGGGAGCGCAAAAAGTCCATGTTATCCGCCGTCAGCACCCGCTCGTGATATTCCAGCGTGCGCCGCGCATCGCTGTTGAACACCTCCAGCGGAATCTTGCCGATCACCGCCATATCGTGATTGCCCAGAATGCAGGTCAAATTTGGAATTTCGCGGATTTCGTCTATCACCGCGTTCGGGTCGGGACCGTAGCCCACCATATCCCCCAGACACCAGGTTTCATCCACAGAACCCGCGTCTTTCAACACCGCCTCCAGGGCGGTGTAATTGGCATGAATATCGGATATGACCAAAATGCGCATTCTACTCCAACAGCGCCGCAACGCGTTCGATGATGATTTCAGCCGCCTCGCTCTTGCTCATCAATGGCAATGATTCCCTGCGCCCGTCGGCAAATAATAATGTGATGCGGTTGGTTTCGACGGCAAACCCTGCATCCGAAGCGGAAATATCGTTTGCGGCAATCAGATCCAATTTCTTGGATTGTAACTTATTTGCCGCATTTTCAAGAAGGCTTTGCGACTCCGCTGCGAACCCCGCGACCACCTGTTTGCGCTTTTTGCTGGATCCTTCGCCTTCGCTCCGGACAAGCCTCAAGCCTGCCACTGCTTTCAAGATATCTTCCGTCGCCTCGAGTTCGATCTGCGGAATGCCGCCCTCCTTTTTGATCTTGTTCCCGGCAACACGCTTTGGGCGGAAGTCTGCCACTGCCGCCGCCATGAGGAGCGCATCGCAGGCGGGGAACGCCTCCAGCACGGCATCCCGCATTTGCCTTGCAGTTTCCACGCGGATGACCTGCGCGCCGACCGGGGGAGTCAACGCGGTGGGGGTTGTGATGAGCGTGACCTGCGCGCCGGCGTCGAGCGCGGCTTGGGCGAGGGCATAACCCTGTTTGCCGGAGGAGCGGTTGGTCAGCACGCGCACCGGGTCGAGCGGTTCCTGCGTGCCTCCAGCGGTGACCAAAACCCGTTTTCCAGCCAGCAAGCCCCGGCGTCCGAGAAGGAGGCGGATGTGTCCGATGAGTTCGGGCGTTTCGGGCAGGCGTCCTTTTCCCGTCAGCCCCGATGCAAGATGTCCCTCCGCCGGCTCAATGATGTACACGCCGCGTTTGCGGAGCGCCGCCAGGTTTTCCTGCGTGGCGGGATGGTCGTACATGCCGCCGTCCATGGCGGGCGCAACGATGAGCGGACAGCCCGCCGCGAGCGCGGTGACGGTGAGCAGGCTGTCTGCCTGCCCGTGCGCGAGTTTGGCGAGGGTGTTGGCTGTGCAGGGCGCAATGACGAGCAGGTCGGCGGCGTGACCCAGCCCCACATGCAGGACGTGCGCTTCGTTTCCCCACAGGTCGGCGTCGGTGTAGGCGCGCCGCCCCGTCAGCGATTGGAAGGTGAGCGGCGTGACGAATCTTTCGGCGGAAGCGCTGAGGAGGACATCCACCTGTGCGCCCGCCTGCGTGAGTTTGGAGGCGAGGTCGGCGGCTTTGTAGGCGGCGATGGAGCCGCTCACCCCCAGCACGATGCGCTTGCCTGAAAGAATGGACATGAGAATATTATACATCCCTGCCTGGAGGGAGAAACGGGAAATTAACGAAAAGGTTACAGCGTGGACATGGCTTTCTCAAAGTCTGGTTTCAGGCTAAAAAACAAACAGGATAGACAGGATTTCAGGATAAGCCGCGCGCAAAGCAGGGCGAA
>DAOUBY010000174.1:0-9072 GCA_034432325.1 Anaerolineales bacterium | reverse complement strand
GGGGTGTAGCATTCCAGAAAGTCCCTGCCCAGTTCGATATGTTTCCAGGGGAAGCCCAGGGCTTTGGCGATCTGGCGCGAGTAAATCACGTCTGTGGATTCCGGCTCTCCCCAGGCGTAGGTGTGGATTTCAACGCCCGCTTCCGCCGCCACACCGGCAATGAGACGCGAATCCAGCCCGGCAGAGAGGGGCAGGATCCAGCGCGGCTGGGTTTTCAGGACCTCTGCGATCGCTTTGCGGGACAATTCGTGCATCTCGTCCACGAGGTCGTCCCAGCCCGCTTCCCACCGACTTTGGCTGGGCTGCACCGTCCAGAGCGCTTCGGCGCGAAAGCCGTTTTCTCCCCATTCTGCACGGCTGTCGGGCGGGACGGTTTTCATCCCTTTGTACAACGTCCAGTCCGAGAGGTAATGCCCGTTGATGAACAGCGACACCAAGCCCGGCAGGAAGAAGTCGCCGGGGGTGAAGCCGGCGGAGGCGACCACCACAGGCTCCAGCGTGGAGGCGATGCGTCCGCCGCCGATTTGGGCGTGGAAGACGGGAATGCTTCCCAGCCAGTCGTTCCACATCGTCCAGCGTTTGCCGTCTGCGCTGACGCGCAGCAGGACGATGCGCCCGTCCCAGGGGAGTTCGAAGCGGTGGGGGTCGGTCAGCAGGGCGTCCTGCACGTCTGCAAGAAGGTTCACTTCGCCGTGCGGCGCGCCGATGAGGGCGAGCAGCGAGCCGTCGGGCAGGGTGTGCAGGCGTGTTTCCATGCCTGTGTGACCCCACACGTCGAGGCGGGTTCTGCCGAGGGAGAAGGTCTTCCGCTCCAGGTGGCGGAACTGGGAAAGCGCCCGCTCCTGTGCGGCAAGCAGCCGCCTGACGGCAGTTTCATCCAAAGCGCTGAAGAGTGTGAAGCCAACGAGGGAATGCATGGGGTTGTCTATCGGCGGTTGTTGAGGAAGCGGTAGCCCAGGATCACGCCGGCAAGGATCAATGCAACCGGGACGATGCCGACAATGATGGGGAGCGCCGGGTTGCTGCCGAGATCGGAGGGGGGAGCCTGTTGGAGAATTTCGGGCAGGGGGGTGGGAACGAAGGCTTCTGGCTGGGGGGGCAGGGTGGGGGTGGCTTGTGCGGAGGTTTCGAGGACAGCGGTGGCGAGAGGAGTGACTGGCAGTTCCGGCGCGTCCAAAACGTTGTAGGAGAACCAGATGCCGTTTGCGCCTTCGCCGGGGTCCTGACGCCAGACCGCCAGGAGGACATTGCCCTGCACGACCACGGCATGAACATCGTGAGGCGAAAGCGTGGTGACGAAGCGGTCGGGGTTGCTCCAGGCGTTGTTGACAAAGGCGCTGTGCCAGATGCCGCCGATGATGGAATAGTTGCCTCTTTCGTCCTGACTTTCGATACGTTGAACGAAGAGGACGTGGGGAACGCCGTTTCCATCCAACACCATGGCATGTTCACCGCTGCGCCCCACATGGAAGGGGAAGGGGTCGAGCGGCTCGCTCCAGGTTTCGCCGCCGTCGAGGGAAATGCGGGAGCGCTGGATGGGGCGCCCGGGACCGACCGGTCTGCCGGGGACGGGGTTGCCGCCGTTGTAGAAGACGACGATCTCACGTCCGTTGTCGGTGACGACGGGGAAGGAGGGTCCGAAGTAGTCTGGCAGGTTGATGCGTTCGTCCAATTGCAGAGGGGTGGTCCACTTGGCGGTTTGCGCGTCGAAACTGGCGAAATAAAGCGATTCATCCACGCCGAGGTTGGTCACCACGTTCCAAGCCGCTCTGATCTTTTGGTTGGGTCCGGAGGCGAGGCGCAGGCTGAAGGCGCTCAGGTCGCTGCTGAAGGTCAGGAAAAGAGGCGCCGGCTCAGACCAGTTCCTGCCCGCATCTTTGGAGTGGACGTAATAGACGCCGCTTCCGTCGCGGTTGCCGCTGTAGATGATGACGAGGTTGCCCCGCTCGTCGCCGGTAATGGCGCCGGAGTTCAACCCCAGCGCGCCATCGCCCACCAGGATGGGGGGAGACCAGGCGAGCGCCAGGTCGGCGAGGGAGGCGGGCGCATGTGAGTAGAAGACGAAGGTGCGGCGCGAAATATTCTCGGTGGCTGTGAAGATGACGTGCATGGTATCGGAGGAGTCTAAAAACGCGCCAAGGAGGTTGGCGCTGCCACCAATGGGTGAAAGGATGATGTCCACGGGGCGCGTCCAGCCGCCTTTGAGAGTCCACTGGCGATAGACGATGGCTAATTTGCGCCCGTCGCCGGCGTACACCCATTGGCTGGCAAAGGCGTGTACGGTGCGGTTGCGGTCTGCGAGAAGGATGGGGGTGAAGGTGTCATCCAGATAGCCCGGCACCTTTTCATCCGGCGTCCAGACGGCGGATGGGCTGGCGGCGGCAGGTTGAGCCGCCCACCCGAAGGAGAAAACGAGGCACGCCAGGCTGAGAATGAAGAGAAAGCGCGGGAGGACGTTCATTGTTTTGTGGGTCTGCGCCAGACCAGCAGGAAGATGGTAGCCGCCACGCCAACGACCAGCAGAATTAAACCGCTCAGGTTTTTCTGAAGGGGAGAAGCGGAGACGTTGTCGTTGTAGAGGACGGAGAAATCGGGCGTGGGGGTGAATTCGATGGTGAGGGAGGGGGCGTTGGCGGCTTCGGTGGCGGAGACGGGGAGGATGGCTGGCTGGGTGAGCGGGACTTTGGCGGCGTCTTCCAGGAAGCGGGTGAAGGTGAGGATCTGGCTCTGGAATTTTCCGTCGAGGTCAATGTAACCCACAGGGATGAAAACGCCGAGGTAGCCGCTGGAGGTCAGGTCGGCGGCGAGGCTGAATTGAATCTCGGTTCCTTTGAGGAGCAGGTCTTTGGTGAGGTCGAGTTCCCAGGCAGAGCCGTTCCATTTCCAATCCTGCAGGACAAGCCCTTTCTGGTTGTAGGCATCGCTGTTCGGTTTGCCGACAATCTGAATGAAGTGGAGCAAGCCGCCCTTGGCGGCAAGAGCAACGGCGGTCGGTTCTTCGTTGACGCCGGTGACGTTGTTCTGTTTGCCCCAGGTCAAGCCGCTGTCTTGCGAAACCTGCGAGACGTTGGCGAAGATGAGTCCATCGTATTCCTGCCAGACGATGTGAACGGCGGCATCGTCATAGGCGACGACATCCGCCCATTGGATTTCGCCTTCGCTGAGGATTTGCGGATCGCTCCAGGTTGCGCCGCCGTCGGCGGAACGGGAGTAGAACAGCCCTACCGGCTGCCCCACCCGAACGGTGCTTTTGATGAAGACCAGATGCAGGACGCCGTCTGCGCTGAGGGCGAGGCGGGCGCTGCCGATGCGTTCCCAGCCGGCGGCAACGGCGTCGAAGGCGCGTACGGGCTGAGTCCAGGTTTTGCCGTTGTCGGTGGATTGCGTAATGTAGATGCCGCGTTCTTCGTTGACCGGCACGACGTAGGCGGCAACGATTCGCCCGGAGCCATCCGCCACCACATCCACATCATCCACCAGGGGCGAGGGGGTCGGCAGACCGATGATATTCCCCCATTCGGAGGCGAGGTTGGCTTTTTCGATGTTCGCCCAACTGAAGACGAGGTCGCCGTTGTAACCGTCAATCCAGTTGAGCAGCAGACGCTGGAGCGGGTCGGCGGTGAGCAGCAGGCGCGTCGGCACGCCGCCGGCGGAGGGGATGACCGATTCGGCGGGCGACCAGCCTTTGCCGTCCCAGCGGGCGTATTCGATGGAAGCGCCGTTGCCCTGAAGCGGGGATTGAATCCAAGCCGCGTGGATGTTCCCCTGGGCATCGTGTGTGGTGGTGAAGTTCGAGATGCGTTCGGGGTTCAGGGAGCGGATGGAGAATACATCGGGTTCTTCCCAAACCACAGAGGGCGAGAACCAGTCTTCGACGGGTGTCAGTTCGCGGGAGAGGAACCACACATCTCCGCCCTTGCCCTGGTCGCAGCCGGTGACGTACAAGCGGCTTTTGTAAATCAGGTCGAAGCGGCAGCCGAGCAGGATGGCGTCGAAGGTCAGCGGGTTGACGATGGCGGGGAGTTGGGTCTGCGCCTGCACGTCGCTCCATTGCGAGCCGTTCCATGCCACCAGGAAGGGGTTGACCTGCCCGATAAAGAGGACGGTCATGAAGCGGGTGTTTCTGTCTATGATTTTTGTGCCGATGGGGCATTCCGTCCGCCCGCCCAATACCGCCACAGGGTCTTCCCACTTCTGCCCGCCGTCTCTGGAAAACTGGCTGAAGACAGTGCATTTGGAGGAACCCGGCTCGCCCACCTGCCAGGTCAACAGGACGTTTTGCCCGAAGGCGGCAACGGTGAGGTTGAAGGGCGTTTCGAAGCCGCCGGTGTCTTCCGGCCCCTTGATTTGCTGCGCCTCTCCCCACGTGCTGCCATTGTTGCGGGAAACCGCCATGAAGACGCGTTTCTGGGCGCGGTTATCCCAGGTGACGTACACCCGCTGGTTGAGCGAGGTGTTCGAGGTGCTGAGGCGGATGTATAAATCGCTTTGAAGCGCGGAACGGAAGTATTCGGAGGCATACAACAACCGCGGTTCGACCCAAAAGCCGCCGCCCGAAGGCGATTGACTGTAGTACACCCCTGCGGGCTTGTTATCCACAAGGTTGTTTTGAATAAAGGCGACATGCAAAACGCCCTGGGCGTCCAACATGGCGTCGAAACTCGCAACGGAATTTTGAATGCGGGTGACCAGCACCCAGTTTTGCGGGTAGGGGAAATCGCCGGCGGTGGCTTGCCCGTAGGAAAGGCGCTGGTCGCTGCCGGAGACCCAGAAGACGTGAATGACGCCGCCTCTGCCAGGCACCAGCACGGGAGGCGGGTCTTTCGGTCCAAACGGGAACTTGACCGTTTGCGGCGCAGACCAGGTTTTGCCGTCGCGGCTTTGGGCGTATTTGTAGCCGTCCACATCATCCAGCCAGATGGCATGGATGAAGCCGCGGTCGTCCACGGTGAGGATGGGGTTGGTCGCCGCACCGGAGAAGGAAAGGTTGGCTGGTTCGGACCAATCCAGGCTGGTTTGGGCGAAACCGGCAGGCGCCGAAAGCAGAAAGACCGAAAGAATCAGCGCAAAGGTCAATAGACCTCTTGCGAAAGTGCGCCAGAGAGCGCACAATAGGCTCTGGCGCAGGAGGCGTTCTCTAACGCCGGCTGACTTATGCAAAAGATCAAATAAGGCAGGTAACAATCGTCGTGTTCGTTTCATGGTTGTTCGTCCATTCAAGGCTGTGCGGGAGAAGCCTGAAGCGCCGCCAGCGCAAGCCTCGCATTGGCAGATAAGTCTTCGCGGTTCTGCGTCTTCCACCACCAGATGTACACATCCAGTTCTTCCGAGGCTTCGGGAATTTGCGCCAGGTAACGCTGCGCGCGCTCCAAATCGCCCAGCCAGACGTAGCAATACGCCAGCGACTTGATGATGCCGCGGTGCGAGGGGGCGAGCGTATGCGCGGCTTCGAGGTAGCGGGCGGCGGAAGCAAAGTCCCGCCGGTGCATGGCAATCAAGCCGAGGCGGTGGTTCGCGGTTCGGTTGGCAGGATCAAGCCGCAGGGCGGTCTGAAGCGAAGCGTCCGCGGCATTCAGGCGGGGGATGATCGCCTCGCCCGCCCATCCGCTTTCTGGAAAATCCGCCAACTCCACCTGCGCCAGTTGAACCGCGCCGAGGTCTGCCTGCCACATCGCCCGAATGGGGTTGAGGTTGACGAGCGCAATCAGCGCCCAAAGGAACGCAATGGCGAGGGCAGTCCGCCGGTCAAGGCGATGCGGCGGGGGCTGAGGTTCGCGGCGGCGGAGATTTTCCGTCAAGCCGACAAACAGGAGCGAAAGCGCGGCGCCGGCTCCATTATACAAATAATCGTCCACCATGCCGTGAACGAAGGCGGCGGTCAGGGCAAAGAGCAGGAGCGCCCAAAAGGTTTGTCCCTCGCGCCGCCTGCCCAGCGCCTGCGCCGCCGACCATAAACTCAAAAGATACAATCCCAAAAAAGCCGCGCCGCCAAAAACGCCCTGCTCGATGCCCACATCCAGAAACAGGTTGTGGCTGTTCGGCACGTTGTAAAACGGAATGTCGAGCAGGTATTCGGAGTACAAGCCGGGAAACGCGCCAAGCCCGCCGCCGCTGAGGGCGTAATCCTGAAGGAGATAGAGGCTTCTGTTGAACAACTCGCTGCGGCTTCCGTCGCCGTAGTAATACGCGCCCGTAAAGAGACTGCCCGAACGGGCGGGACCGGCGAACAGAAAGAGGATCACCGCGCCCAGATAGATCATCAACAGGACGGGCAAGACCGCTTCGCCCTTAATCTGACGGCTGATCCTGCCCGATTGACTCAGCCGCCACAACAGCCAGCCCCCTGCCCCGCTGAAGAGAGCAAGGAACACGCCGCGCGAGGTCGCCATGAGCATGGCGAGGGCGGCAAGCGCCAGCCCCGCGCCCGCCGGGAGAATCCACGCCGGCGGCAGAGAAGCGCGCTGCCGGCGGAATTGTTCGAGCGGGTAAAGGATGAAGGGGATGGTGAGGGCAATCATCCCTGCCACGTAGTTGGGGTGGATGGGCGTCCAACCGGTTTGGGGGCGGATGCTCATGAGCCAGCGCCCGAAGCGGTTGACCAACTCCAGCCTGCGCGGGAGGGCGAGGAAGTCGTGGGTGAGGAAGGAATACAGCGCAACGCCCACGCCGAGGCAAAACAGAAAGACCGAAAGGCGGGGGAGGTTTTCCGGCGGCTGGGTCTTGAGCGAAAAGTAAAGCAGAACCGCGGTCATCACCAGCCATGCCTTGCTCCAGGCGGTGATTTGATCGTACGCCGCCCAGTATCCTGCCCAGGCAGTGACGCCAAAGACAAGGACGAGCCCGTCGCGCGCGTCGGGGGTATATCCGCCCGAAAGCAGGCGCAAAGCAAACGGAAGTAGAGCGGTCAGGATGAACCACAGTCCCCATTTTGGTTCGATCACCCAGACCGCTCCACAGAGCGCAATCAGTATCAGTTCCAGGAGGGCGAAGCGAGGATCTTCGATCAGTTTGCGCAAAAAATGTCTCTCTGTAGTGTTACCGCGCAAAGTCGACGCTAGAGAGCGTCCCTTACGCTCCTCGCGTAGGAGGATGTTCTCCCCTGGCGCTTGCCCGCCACTATAGTCCCCGAAGCGGAGCGGAGTGGGAGGGCAAGTGTAACGTCCGCCTACTTTGCGCTGTAATGTTAGGTTGCGGAATAAATTCCGCGTTACGCCGGCGCGGGATTAACTCGCTCCGCCCACCGGCGCGCCCGAGTCGGAGGTTGCCCAGAACAGGTGCTGCAAGCCGACGTTGATGGCGGTCTTGGTCGTCGCCCAGTCGTAGGTCAGCATTTTGAGATAGGTCAACATGGGACCGGGGCGGAACGCCCATTCGCGGAAGGCGCGTTTTTGCCAGTAGAGCAGTTTTTCGGCGGGCAGGTTGGGGTAATCGAGCACGGTGCCTTTGTCCATGTCCACCTGTTCCCAGCGGGTGCCAGGGCGGAACCATTTGTTCTCGACCACTTCGAAGAAGAACGGTGTGCCGGGGTAGGGCGCGGCGACGTGGAAGAGGGCGATATCGAGCGGCAGTTTCTTGGCAAAGTCAATCGTCTGGCGGATGGTTTCTTCCGTCTCGCCGGGCAAGCCGATGATGAAGTAGCCCCAGTTCATGATGCCGGCTTTCTTTGCCCAGCGCAGGGCGCGCTCGGCTTTATCGGGGTAGGCTCCCTTGCGGGCGTGTTTGAGGATTTGTTCGTTGCCGCTTTCGATGCCCCAGGAGATGAGGCGGCAGCCGGCTTTGCCCATGAGGGTGAGCATTTCTTCATCCACAAAGTCCACGCGGCTGTTGCAGGTCCACTTGATCTGGATGTTCTCTTCGATCATGAGTTTGCACAGTTCGACCACCTGGTCGCGGTTGACGGTGAACAGGTCGGCGTACATGTGGATGTTGTTGATGCCGAGTTTCTTCAACTGCCACAGCTCTTCCATGATGAGTTTGGGCGAGCGGATGCGCGTGGAGTACTGGTAACTGACGTGCTTGATGCAGTAGGTGCATCCCGCCGGGCAGCCGCGGCTGGTGACGATGAAGGTGAAGGGTCCCTTGATGTAGGGCATGCGGTATTTCTGCAAAGGCAGGAGTTCGTGCATGGGGATGGGCATGTCGTCGAGGTCGGCGACGAAGGGACGCGGGAAGTTGAGGATGATTTCGTCGCCCTTGCGCCAGGCAATGCCCTTGATGCCGTACATGTCCACCGTGCCGTCTTCCTTCAGCGCGGGCTTGTAGGAGGGGTCGGTCTTTTCGAACATCTTCTGGATGTGCGGCGAGCGCTGGTCAATTTTGCCTTCGAGGTGATCGAGCAGGTCGCGGATGGTGAGGTCCGGTTCGCCGACCAGGGCAAAGTCGAGGCTGGGATACGGGCGCATGGTCTCGACGGGGATGGGGGTGATGTGCGTGCCAAAGGCGATGGTCTTTGCGCCGCGGGCGTGCGCCAGGAAACATCCGTACATGTCGTTTTCGAGGGTGGGCGCGGTGAGTTGGGTCAGGTAATATTTGGGCTGGTATTTATCGAGCAGTTTGGTGAATTCGGGCCAGCCCATGCGTTCGGCGTTGCAATCCACCACTTTCACCTTGTAAACGGGGTGGAGAAGCGCCGCCATCTGCGCCAAAGAGACCTGGGGCCAAACCATGTTTTCGCGGGTGCGGCGGCCGACGCGGTGCTGGGTGCGAATCCAGAGTCCGCCGTCGGGGGTGGGAGGGTTGACGAGCATGATGTCCACCGCATCGGGGGAGCGGGGAGCCGAGAGCAGTCCATTGCGGACGATGGCGTCGGCGTTGGGGAAATCCACCATGCGCAGTTTGGGCGTCAGGCGGCTTCCCATGTTGACGGCTTGGGGGTCGTTCGTTGTCATTGTATTTTCTCCTTACTTACACTTACTTACACTAAATTTTCGATACATCGTTACGCGAGAAGCGGCGTTAGAGAACGCCTATTACGCAGTTTCGGCGTTAGAGAGTGTTTTATAAATCGGGGTTTACCGTAGATGAACACGGATGAACACTGATTCTGAAGAAAAACGGGATGAAATTACCTTG
>DAOUBY010000173.1:0-12574 GCA_034432325.1 Anaerolineales bacterium | reverse complement strand
TAAGCCGCGCGCAAAGCAGGGCGAAAACATCCTGTTTATCCTGTCTATCCTGTTAAACAAAGCGGCGCAAGCGATAATGAGAAAGCCATATCGTTTCTCTGGCGCGGCGGTCACATGCCCTGCCTTGTAGGGTAAAATTGCAGGACTTCGCTCTCAAAGGAAATCAGTTTGTTCGAAATTCTCTTTCTCGGCACATCGGCATCGGCGCCTTCGGCAAAACGCGGGCTTTCGGCGCAGATCGTCAAACACGACGAATACCGCTTCCTGGTGGACTGCGGCGAGGGCACTCAGCGGCAGCTTTTGCAATCGGGGACGGGCTTCAAGAACCTGACCAACATCCTGCTGACGCATGGACACCTCGATCACATTCTGGGGCTGGGCGGTTTGCTCAGCACCTTCCTGCGCTGGGAAGCCATCGAGGAGCTCAACATCTTCGGCGGGCGCGCCACGTTGGACCGTGTCCACGCGCTGGTGTACGGCGTAGTTCTGCGCGGCAATCAGCCTCCCATGCCGCTTACCCTGCACGAGATCAAGCCCGGCACGTTCTTCGAGGCAGACGATTTCACCATCACCGCCTTTCCGGTCACCCACCGCGGACCGGATTGTCTCGGCTACCTCTTCGAGGGCAAGGCGCGCCGTCCCTTCCTGCCTGAAAAAGCAGATGCACTTGGCGTGCCGTTCGGACCCGAACGGCGGGAACTGGTCGCCGGCAACAGCATCACCCTGCCCGACGGGCGGCGCGTCACGCCGGACGATGTGCTGGGTCCGCTGACGAGAGGGGCGAAACTTGTCATTGTGGGGGATACCGGTCGGACGGATAACCTGGTCGAAGTGGCGCGCGATGCGGACGCGCTGGTCATCGAAGCGACGTATCTGGAGGAAGAGGCAGAGATGGCAAGCCAGTTTTCTCACATGACGGCGCGGCAGGCGGCGGAACTGGCTGTCCGGGCAAACGTCAAGAAGTTGATTCTGACTCACATCTCGCGCCGCTATCGTGAAAAAGACGTGTTGAAAGAGGCGCAGGCGGTTTTCCCCAACACGGCGGTCGCGCGGGATTTCGACACCTATCAGGTCAGGCGGGAATAATAAAGAGACGCCGCGAATGCGGCGTCTCGCAATCGATTCTCTGAATTTCTCAACTCATGAAGCGGTTGTTGGTCTGTCCTTCGGCGTTCATGCCGATGGGATGATAAGTCGGTTCGTTGTAGACCGGGCGGTTGGCGGCAGGCGCCGGTTTGGGCGCCGGGCGCGGGAAGGACGAAGCGGGCGGGCGGTAGGTCTCGTTTTCGGCGGGACGATAGGCGGGACGGTTGGAATACTGCCCGTCCTCCGCCAGCGAGAAGATTCGTTCGCCGGCAATCGAAAAGGTGTTGATGAGCAGGACGCGGATGGTCAGGACCATCACCGCCACCAAAATCGGAACAACCTTGGTCATCGTTGCCTGCCCAACCAGCACTCCGCCTTCTGCGGTATGCTTCAAAATTGCAACCGAGATGCCCCACCAGGTCAGCGCCGCGTTGAACGCCGCGGCAATGAACCACGCGCCCAACAAATACCAGACCTCGGCGGGTTCATTGGCGCCCTTTTCCGGTGTGAAAATGCGGGCAATGCCGGCAAAATCTATGGCGCAGAAAGCAAAAGCAAGGACGGTTGCCCATCGGAACGGTCCCACAGCCAGGTCCCCCATGATGTCGCGCAGGGCAAAAAAGGTACTGGAGTAGTTAAATACCTCGAATGCCAGCAAAGCGCTGAGGATGAGCAGACCGAATACCAGTCCGCGTTGGAGCGCCACCCTGCGGAACACCCGTATCGAGTTTAAAGTTGCGGAACGGTTCATTTTGAGCCTCCTGTCTTCCGCCGGAGGGGAAGACCACGACAAGTGAAAAAGTTTCAATGGCGCAAATATAGAACAGTTGTTCTAAATTGTCAAGAGGCAATCTCTTCCAAATTCGCTCGAATATATGAGTTTCATAAATTTCCCCTCTCCACGCCTTCTTTTCATGAATCCTTGCTAAAATACAGCCCTACATCCGGGACTCGGAGGAGCGAAAAAGTCAATGACCATGCTGACCGGGGTGACATTCATTGCAGGATTAGCCATGCTGATCACCGGCGCCGAATGGCTGGTGCGCGGCGCTTCGCGTCTGGCAATCAAGATTGGCATCTCCCCCCTTGTGATCGGCTTGACTGTGGTCGCTTTCGGCACCAGCGCGCCCGAACTGGCGGTCTCGATTCAGTCATCGCTGGCGGGTCAGGCGGATATTGCCGTGGGCAACGCGATCGGGAGCAACATCTTCAACATCCTCTTCATTTTGGGCGTCTCCGCCGTCATCACCCCGCTCATCGTTCAGCAGCAGTTGATCCGCCTGGATGTGCCGCTCATGATCGGTCTCTCCTTCGCCTTCTACCTGATGGCGCTGGACGGCGTCATCGGCAGGCTGGAGGGACTCCTGTTGTTCGCCGCTATCATCGCCTACACCTTCTTTCTCATCCGCCAGAGCCGCAGGGAAACCAAAGCCGTGGAGCAGGAATACGCCCAGGAATTCCCCGCCAAAACCGAGACAGGCTGGAAGCCGTGGCTCGTCAACCTCTCACTCGTCGGCATCGGGTTGACGCTTCTCGTTCTCGGCTCGAACTGGCTCGTGACCAGCGCCATCTCCATTGCCCGCTGGCTGGGACTGAGCGAACTCATCATCGGTCTGACCATCGTCGCAGCGGGAACGTCCATGCCGGAAGTTGCCACCTCCATCACCGCCGCCATCAAAGGCGAGCGGGACATCGCCGTGGGCAATGCAATCGGAAGCAACATCTTCAACATCCTCTCCGTCCTGGGGCTGACCGCTGCGATCGCGCCCGGCGGGATCCCTGTCTCGCAGGCGGCGGAAGCGTTCGACATCCCCGTGATGCTCGCCGTTGCTGTCCTCACTCTGCCCATCTTTTTCACCGGCAGCCGCATCGAACGCTGGGAGGGCTGGCTCTTCCTCTTCTACTATGCCGCCTACACTGCCTACCTTATCCTCGACTCAGTCCAACACAACGCACTGCCGCTGTTCAATAGCATTCTGCTCTACGTCATCCTCCCGCTGACCGTTCTAACGCTTGCCGTCTCCCTGATTCTGGAACGCCGAAAACCAGCGGACGTTAGAGACCTTCCGCTGCGCTGACAAATACCATGCAGGATTTCCTTCCCGCCCTTCCCCTTTTCCTCCTCGGCATCGGCGCACTGACCGCCCTTGCCTTCATCCGCAGCGGATGGACCGCCTCGCGCCTCGGCTGGCTTCTCTCCATCTTTCCCCTCTCCTCTTTCATCATCCTTCTTTACGCCTTCTCCCTCATCCCCTCCGGCAAAGCGCTGACCTTCACCCTCCCGTGGATTCCCTCGCTCGGACTGAACTTCTCCCTCTACCTCGACGGTCTCTCCGCGCTCTTTGCCCTGCTCATCAGCGGCATCGGCACGCTGGTTGTCATCTACGCCGGGCAATACTTCGGCGACGACGCCTCCGCCTGGCGCTTCCACGCCTACACCCTGCTCTTCATGCTCGCCATGCTGGGACTCGTCCTCGCCGGCGACCTGATCACCCTCTTCCTCTTCTGGGAGGGGACGAGCATCTCATCCTTCCTGCTCATCGCCTACAAGTTCAAAGACGAAGCCGCACGCAAGGGCGCGTTCAAGTCGCTGTTCATCACGGGCGGCGGCGGGATCGCCATGCTGGCGGGCTTCCTCTTCGTCATCCACCTCACCGGCGGCGCAGATTTCAAGACCATCCTCGCCAGCGGCGGCATCCTGCGCGCCAGCCCGCTCTACCCGGTCTTCTTCGCGCTCATTGCCTTCGGCGCGTTCACCAAGAGCGCCCAATTCCCCGCCCACATCTGGCTCCCCGAAGCCATGACCGCCCCCACGCCCGCCAGCGCCTTTTTGCACTCTGCCACCATGGTCAAGGCGGGCGTCTACCTCCTCGCAAGGCTCAACCCCGCCCTCGGCAGCACCGACCTGTGGTTCTGGACCCTCTCCATCGTCGGGCTGACGACCATGCTGGCTGGCGCGTACCTCGGCTTCAAGCAGAACGACCTCAAGCCTTTGCTCGCCTACTCCACCATTTCGCAGTTGGGCGTGCTGGTTGCCCTCATCGGGCAGGATACCGAAATTGCCTTCAAGGCGCTGGTCATCAGCATTCTTGCCCACGCGCTCTACAAATCCGCGCTGTTCATGTCGGCGGGCATCATTGACCACGAAACCGGCACGCGCGACCTCCGCAAACTCGGCGGGCTTCGCAGGCAGATGCCGGTCATGTTTGGGATTATGGGCATCGCCGCCCTCTCCATGGCTGGACTCCCGCCCCTCTTCGGCTTCCTCGCCAAAGAGACTCTCCTCGCTTCCGCCACTCACCCAAGCCTGCCCCCCGTTGTGGACAGCCTCTTCCCGCTGACAACGGTCCTCGCCGGCGCGCTGATCCTTGCACAGGCGGCTCTGCTCGTGTACGGCGTCTTCCTCGGCAAACCCGCCGGCGAAAAGCACCCGCCGCACGGGCATGATCCTAACTTTGCTTTCTGGCTGGCGCCCGCCGTCCCGGCGCTGCTCTCACTGTCGATCGGCTTGGCGCCGGTCGAACCGCAGTTCCTCGTCCATTTCCTTGCCGAAGCCGCCAAAGCCGCCTACGGCGGCAAGGTGAAAATCTCGCTCGCCCTGTGGACCGGCGTCAACGTGCCGCTCATCCTGTCCCTCGTGGCGGTGACGCTCGGCGCGCTCGTCTTCTGGCAGCGCGGACGCATCCGCCCGTGGATGACGAACTTTCTGCCGAACCTCACCGCCAACGCGCTCTTCGACGGGAGCGTGTCCGGGTTGGATGCGCTCTCTCGGACGGCGACCAGGCTTCAGGGCGGGCGGCTGCGGGTTTACATCCGCATTATGCTCTTGAGCGCGATGGCTCTCGTCGTCCTGTTCAACGGCATCCCGTCGCGCATCTCCCTCCCTGCGCCGACGTGGAGCATCGCCGGGCTGAACGGTTTGCGGATGTTCTCGCTGGTCATGCTGACGGCTTCGGCGCTGGTGAGTGTTTTCGTGCGGCGCGACCTGTACGCCGTGATTGCGCTCGGCATCACAGGGCTGGGCGTGGCAGTTTGGATGGCGCTGGAGCCTTCGCCCGACGTGGCGCTGGTGCAGTTGATGGTGGACATTCTTTCGACTGTGATTCTCATCCTCAGCCTGAGCCTGATCCCGCGCAAATTGCGCGACCGCGCCAACGAACTCCTGCACAGCCGCCGCGGCATGCTGCGCGACGCCCTGCTCGCCGGGCTGGCGGGGCTGGCGGTGACGGGTCTGGCGTTCACGGCGCTGAATACCCGCCCGCGTGAGAGCGTCGTCTCGCCGTTTTACGCGCAGAACGCCAAGCCATTGACCGGCGCCAAAGACATCGTCGGCGCGATTGTGGTGGACTTCCGCGGCGCAGACACACTGATTGAGATTCTGGTCTTTTCGCTGGCTGGGCTGGGGATCTACACCCTGCTGCATTACGCCACCCGCAAAGGCGGGGAACATTCCCGCGAAGAACCGCAGAGGCTGCTCAAGCCGAACGCCCCGCGCGGCATCTTCAGCCTGCCCACCTCATCCATGCTGCACACGCTGGCGTATATCATGCTCCCGCTGGCGTTCATGCTCGGCGTCACGCACATGATGTACGGTCACGATCAGCCCGGCGACGGGTTCACCGCCGGCGTCATCATCAGTCTCGCCATCGCGCAGTGGTATATGCTGTTCGGGTACTACGAAACGCGCCGCAAACTCGCCTGGCTCAACCGCAACAACATGATCGCCGCCGGGCTGACGCTGGCAGCCCTCAACGCCCTGGGCGGGGCGGTCTTTGGAGGCGGCTTCTTCTCCCCTGTGGACTATGGAAAAATGATCGGTCTGCCTCTGCCGCCCGGCTTCTACCTGACCAACTCGTTCCTCTTCGAGGTGTCCATTGCGCTGAGCGTGATGGGCGCGGCAACCCTCATCCTCGACAACCTCGGGCATCCGCGCGAGGAGGACCTCGAAGCCGATGCCGACCTGGCGGCGCTGGAGGAAAAATCATGAACCTGCTCACATCCTTATCCATCGGCATTCTCTTCGCGGCAGGCATCTACCAGATTTTGCGCCGCAACGTCATCCGCGCCGCCATCGGGTTGGTGTTGCTCTCGAACGCGGTCAACCTCTTCCTGTTCAGCGCCGGCGCCTACAACGGCTCAGCCGCCGCCTATTCCAACGCCGCGGGTCCAATCAGCGACCCTCTGCCTCAGGCGCTCGTCCTGACCGCCATCGTCATCAGCATGGGCGGGTTTGCCTTTGTGCTCAGCCTGCTCTACGTCATCTCGACGCGCTACAAGACCAGCGACAGCGACGAAGTGAAAGGGCTCAAAAACTGATGAACGTCTGGCTGCTGCTCCTGCCGCTGCTTCTGCCGCTTGCCGGCGTGCCGCTCACGCTTGCTTTGCGCAAGAGACGGAGAATCCAATCTGCCCTCGCGCTGGGACTCATGCTCGCCGCCCTCGGCTTCACCCTCGCCCTGCTCCGCGCGGTTCTGACGACCGACCAGCCTGTCTCCTACCAAATGGGCTTATGGCAAGCCCCGTTCGGAATCACCCTCACCGCCGACCCGCTGGGCGTCTTCATGGCGCTGATGAGCCAGATCGTGCTGTCAGCCGGGTTGATTTACTCGCTCGGCTCCAGCGAAAAGGCTGTGCAGTATCCCACCTATCATCCGCTCTTCCTCGCTCTCGCCGCCGGGCTGACCGGCGCCTTCCTGACCGGTGACCTGTTCAACCTGTTCGTCTTCGCCGAAATCATCGTCATCGCCGGAGCAGTCCTCACCGCCATCGCCGATGACGCCTACGGTGTGGAAGCCGCCTACAAGTATTTCTACATCTCCACGCTGGCTTCCATCTTCTTCCTGCTGGGCATCGGCTCGCTCTACATCTCCTACGGCACGCTCAACCTCGCCGACCTCGCCGCCCGCATCGCCTCCAACCCCTCCGCGCCGCTGACGATGGCGGGCATGGCGTTCCTGAGCGCCGCCTTCCTCATCAAAAGCGCGGCGTTCCCCTTCCACTTCTGGCAGCCCGATTTCCACGCCGCCGCCCCAACGCCGGTCAGCGCCATGCTTTCTTCGCTGGTGGTCAAGGTGGGTGTCTATGCCTTCTTCCGCATGACGACGCTCCTGTTCCCCGAAGTGCAACTGCTCAAGACCCTGCTCGTTGTGGTGGGCGTGGCGGGCGTGCTGTATGGCGGATTCGGTGCGGCGGGCACGCACAACGCCAAGCGCATGCTGGCATACTCCACCCTGGCGCAGATCGGTTTCATCCTGGTCGGCGTCGGCTGGGGGACTCCGCTCTCGCTGGCGGCGGCGCTGGTCTTCACCTTCAACCATGCCCTCATCAAAGCCGCCATGCTCATGCTGGCTGGCGCAATGGCAAGCCGCGCGGCGGTCAAATCCGCCTCGTTCGAGGCGGTGGTGGGCGTGGGGAAATACCATCCCTTCGCGGGCGCGCTCTTCCTGCTGGGCGGCATGGCGCTGGCGGGCATCCCTCCGCTGAACGGCTTCATCGGCAAGTTGATGATCTTCTGGAGCGGCGTGGAAGCGGCGCAATACATCCCCCTGCTGATCATTGGCGCGGCGAGCATCGTCACGCTGACGTACGTCATCCGCTCGTTCATCCGCATCTGGTTCGAGCCGAATCCCAAAGCCAAAGAGAAGGCGGGCGACCGTCTCCTCGCGCCGGCGCTGCTGATATTTCTCAGCCTCCTGCTTGGGGTCTGGGCGGAACCGCTCGTTTCACTCGCCCGCTGGGCGGCGGCGTGGCTGGGCGATCCGTCGCTCTACATTGCCGCCATCCTGCGATAGGAAGAGACCATGTCGCAAATGCTTCAAGTTTCCGTGCCGCTGTTTCTCGTTTACCTTGCCCTGACCGGCAACGCCGAACCCGCCAACCTGGCGGCGGGCGCGCTGGTTGCAGTCGGTATCAGCCTGCTGCGCCCGAAGATGAACCTGCCGCTCCTCAACTTGAAACGGCTTCCACAGTTCCTGTGGGCGGGGATGCGCTACCTCTTCGTCGTCGCCGGAGATGTGATCCGCGGCGGGATCAGCACCGCCCGCATCGTGCTGGACCCGAACCTGCCCCTCAACCCTGGCATCATCGCCATCCCCAGCGGAACGCAGAGCGAACTCGGCACCGCGCTCTCGGCCCATTCCATCAGCCTTTCGCCCGGCGAAATGGTGGTGGCGATAGACGACGAAGGAGTGATGTACGTCCACTGCCTGAACGTGGACGACTCGAAAAAAATGGTTGCCAGCGCGCAAAACCTGCGCAAGAACCTGCTCAGCCGCATGTTCGAGTGAAATATTCCTTCCGCGTAAGCGGCGTTCTCTTACGCCGACGGAGACGTAATGATTTTTGACCCACCAATTAGAGAGCGCAAAACAGGGAAATATCAGTGACTGCACTGAAAAAACCTTTTCTTACCACGAAGAACACAAAGACCACGAAGTTTTTTAAATCATCTTGCATCGAATTTCAAAATTCTGAATAGCGCCTTTTGGAATTCCTTTGTGCACTTCGTGTCCTTCGTGGATAAAGACCGTTTTGCAGTAGACTCATCAGTAGATCACGAAAACCCTGCGTAACTTGCACTCTCTAGCGCAAATTCGGCGGTAGAGACCGCCAAATACGCGCTTTCGTGAAGTACCGAATATTGTTTGTCTGATTGCAACAGAGCCAAAACCATGAAATCCCTCCTCGACATCACCATCTGGATCGTGCTGATTGCCCACCTGCTCATGGCGCTGGCTGCCGCCTGGCGGGTGTGGCGCGGCGAGAACAGCGTCAGCCGCCTGGCAGGTCTCGACCTGGCAAGCACGCTGACCATCGCCATCCTCGTCATCATTTCCATCATCCGCGCCAACATCATCTACATTGACGTTGCCATTGCCGCCGCGGCGTTGAGTTACATCTCCACCATTGCGCTGGCAAAATACATCTCGGATCAGCGGGTGTTCTGATGGAAACCCTCCTGCAAATTGTTGCCTTCCTGCTGATCGTAGCAGGGACTCTGCTCTCCCTGATCGGAGTCCTCGGCTTCATCCGCATGCCCGACGTGTACACCCGTCTGCACGCCACCGGCAAGGTGAGCGTGTTTGGGCTGGTTTTCCTCCTGCTTGCCGCCAGCATTTTGACTCCCCTGACGATCTGGAAAGCCCTGCTGCTGATTTTCTTCGTGCTGGCAGCGTCGCCTGCGGTTTCGCACGCCATCGCGTCGGCGGCGTACCGGGCGGGCATTCCTCTCATCGGCAAACGGGATGACCTGAAAGGCAAAATGGAAGTGACAAAGGAGAAGGACGCCTGAGTTACGGCTGGGCTTCCGTCAGCCCCTTGCGGACGACATCCAACGTTTGCAGGGCGGTCAGGTTGCGCCAGGGCCAGGCGCTCTTCATGCGGGCGGGGTCATCGAAGAAGTTGCGGGCAAAGGTCAGGTGGAAGCCGTCGGGGCTGAGGCCGTGATGGGGCAAAGGCTGAACCGCCGCCCAGAAATTCCACAAGGGAATGTCGTATTCGTAGGCAAGTTGGGCGATGGTGGCGTTGATGGCATGGTCGCCTTCGAGGTTGTCGGCTTTGGTGGCGATGATGGGGACGGCGCCCTTTTCCAGGATACGGTCAAGGACACGGCGCATATATTTCTCGTACTCTTCGGCGGGTTTGTGCGACCACCACGTCTCCATGCTGACGATGACCACCGAGGGTTGCCACAGGCGCAGTTCGCAATCGAGCGGGGATTCGTTGGCGTTGCAGACTTTCGGGTCGGCGCGCAGGGGGGAGATGACCGCCGCGGCATTGAAGCCGCCCTTGACTGCCACGCTGACGCGCGAGAATGAACCCTGATAGTAGTCAATGGTGGGTTGAAGGTAGGCGTATTCCTCGCCAAGGCTGTATTCCCCGGGCTTGTCGAAAACGGAGAGAAAATACGAAGAGACGTTCTGACAGTCGCCGATGACGGAGAAATGGGTCGGGTCGTTGCCTAGTTCCAACCCGCGTTGATAGACCTGGCGCATCGCGTCGCTGACGCCGGTCGGCACGGCGGGCATTTGCATCCAGGCGTCTTTGGCGAGGGGCGGTTTGGGAGTGGGCGTGGGGGTGGATGTGGCGGGCAGCGCCGTCAGGGAGGCGGAGGCGGGTTGGGGAGAATCAGGCGCCGGGTCGGTGTGAGGCGGAGGGTCGGTTGGGGGAATCGCTGCCAGGGGGGTGGAGGTCTGCCCGCTGGAACAAGCGGCGAGCAGGGTCAAAATCAGTGATGCGATAATAAGTCTTTTCATGATTTACTTCTGCACTTCCGCAAGGATTGCATCAAGGACTTGCAGAGCAGTGAGGTTTCTCACTGCCCAGGCGCCTTGGAGGTTTTCTGGTTTATCAAAGAAATTAGGCGCGAAGGTAAGATGGGCTTTATCCTCTTGAAGACCGTGACCGGGCAGTGGCTGAACTGCCGCCCAAAAATTCCAGACCGGGACATGATATTCAGCAGCCAGACGGGCGATGCTCAGGTTGATACTTTCATCGCCTTCCAAGTTGTCGGCTTTTGTGACAAGAATGGGAATAATACCTTGATCAAGGGTATATTCGATGATCTGGCGCATTTTTGGTTCGAATTGATCGCGCTTATGAATATCGTTGGTGCCCAGTGCAATAAAGGCAAACGCCGGGTTGTGCAGGCGGTATTCGCAAGCCAGGGGTGTTTCGCCGCTTTTACAAGCCTGGGGATCAGCCCAGAGGGGTGAGAGTACCGTAGAGGCAGTCGCGCCGCGAAGGGCGGCGTAACTGCGGTACCCCAAGGATGCTTTGAAATGATCAATCGTGTTTTGCAGTTCTGTATATGGACCGAGGTTATAGAAACGTTCGTCTTTTGAAAAGTCCTTTAAGAACCAATCCGAGGAACTTTCGCAATCTCCCACCACTGAAACGACATGCAGATCTCGCCCCAGCGTTTGTCCTTTATCATAAACGGTGAGCATTTCTGTGCTGAGGGTGGGAATTACGGGCCAGTTTCTCCATTCGGCTGGGTTGAGGGAGACAGGAACAGGTGTATTTGTGGAAGTGGGTAAAGTCGCTGTGGATGGCACAGGCGAAGATGGCGGGTCCACGGTGATGATTAATGGAAGTGTTTCTTTTGTCGGCTCGAGAAGAGCAGGAGGCGTATTGAGTCGCTCTGCTGAACATGCAGCAAGCAGGATCGCCATCAACAAGAAAAGGTTAAGGGTTTGCTTCATTGGCGTTCCTTACAAATCAGTTGAATGGTTTTAGCGATTTTCTCTGTCAGCATGGCTTCGCCGAAAGGCGTGAGGTGAATGGCGCTGTTGGTGAATTGGTCGGCCGGGACGAGGTTCCACAGGTCGAGGTAGTTCCAGCCGCGTCCGGCGGCGCGTTCGGCGAGCAGGCGGCGGTATTCGTCGTATGCCCAGCGCGGGTAGAAGAAATTATAGCGGATGCCGCTGTTCGTTCCGCGGCTGATGAGCATCGGCTCGTTGACCAAAAGGGTCGGGGCAGCGGCGGCGTTCATGAGCGCATCGAGGACTTCGAACGCCAGCGCGCCGCGCAGTTCGGCAGGCTGGCTGAGACCGTGATATTCGAGGCCGGCGTCGAGGTCGGTTTGGGCGCGTTCATAGTTTTGGGGATAGACCTGGTCTATGCCGGTGGATGCCCATAATGCGCCGTAGAGTTGCAGGCGAATGAGGTCGGCAACCGCCCGCCTGCGGCTCAGGAAGGTTTGCTCCCATTTCGAGGGCTGGGTCAACGCTGGATCATCTGCGCTCATGGGTAATTGGTAATTGGTAATTAGTTCTTTGACGCGTTCGGCGTTATTGGCAACGAGCGGAGATTCGAATTGCTTATCGAGCGGGAATGCCTCGAGGGTGGTCAGCAGGATGACCAGGTCGGGTTGGTAGACACGCGCCTGGTCGAGAATCATCAGGTCTTTGGTGAGCGAGATGGTGGGGTAGCCGAGGTTGTAGGCGCGGATGGTCCTTCCGCAGGCGGCAAGGGAGCGGGCATTGAGTTGACCGGCGAGAGTCTGTTCGGGGGTGAGGAGCGTCCCCCAGACGGATGAATCGCCAATAAGCAGGACGCGGTATTCGCGGGGGGATTTTTCTGCGCCAGCCAGGGCGTGCGAGGCGAACATGGCGTTGAGGTTGTAGAGGCTGAGGTTGTAGGAGGCGCGCGTCTCACCGAAGGGAAAGCGTTCGCGCCCCGGGAAGAGGCGGTTGTAGAGGGAAAGTTTGCCGAGCGCTTCGAGATTGACGAACACAAACGCAAAGTTGAAGGCGGCAAAGAGAATGCCTGCCTTGAGCAGAAGCCGAAAGAGGTTGATGGGCGGATTCTTTTGTTCCATCTATGAGTCTACTGCAAAAAGGTCTTTATCCACGAAGGACACGAAGTACACAAAGGAATTCCAAAAGGCGCTATTCAGAATTTCAGTAGATCACGAAAACCCTGCGTAACTTGCGCTCTCTAGCGCAAATTCGGCGGTAGAGACCGCCCAATACGCGCTTTCGTGAAG
>DAOUBY010000172.1:0-5360 GCA_034432325.1 Anaerolineales bacterium | reverse complement strand
GGCACATGGCTTGATTGACAAAGGTGAAGTTCCCCTGCGGGTCGAGGCTGAAGATGTAATCGTTGGCGCGTTCGATGTAGGCGCGGAAGCGCTCCTCGCTGGCGCGCAGGGATTCTTCCGCCTGTTTGCGCTCGGTGATGTCGAAAGCCGAGCCGATGGCGGCGGGTTGACCGTGCCATTCGATTGTGCCAGCGGTGAAGTCAATCCAGCGCTCCCGCCCGTCTTTGCGCACGATTTTGAATTCATAGCGGGCGGGGACATCCTCGCCGCGCTGGCGCGCCAGTCCGCGCTGGCGGATCAGGTCTTGAAAATCGGGATGCACCACGTCCCAGAAGCGCAGACTCAGCAGTTCGCTGGCGTTGTAGCCGGTCAGTTCTTCGGTGGCAGGGTTGGCGTAGATGAATTTCTCGCCGGAATAGACGAAGATGGCAGTGGCGGTGGTCTCTGCCAGGGTGCGGAAGCGCTCTTCGCTTTGGCGCAGTTGGGCGGTGCGCTCCGCCACCAGGCGCTCGATGTCTGCGTAGCGTTCGATGTTGCGCAGGATGGGGGCAAGGTACGCCAGCGCCAGGTCGAGCAGACGCTGCTCCTCGCTCAAAGCCTCTCCTTTTTGCGCGCTGACCACAGCCAGCAAACCGAAGAGTTCGCCCTCCAAAGTGATGGGGAGGGCGTAGCGTTCGCCGCGCGGGCAGGCAATTTTCTGCTCTTTCAGCCACCCCCACGGGTCATGTCCCAGCGGGAGGGCGGCGGCGGGAAGTTTCAACCGCTTGCTGAGCGCCGTCAGCCGCAGAGAATCCCGTTTCGGCTCAGCCACGAACAGGGCAGCCAGGCGCGGCTGCGCCTCAGACTTCAGCCAGTCCATGAAGACGGCGCATTCGCGGGCGCGGTTCAGGCTGGCGCCGAGGGTGAGGCTTAAGCGGTGGAGGGATTCGAGGGACATTTACCAATTACCAATTATAGACTGATGTTACGCACTTTTCCCGTAGGGCGACATTCATGCCGCTTGGGAAGGCGAGATGAATCTCGCGCTACGGCGTAGGACGACATTCATGCCGCTTGGGAAGGCGAGATGAATCTCGCGCTACGGCGTAGGGCGACATTCATGTCGCTTGGAAAGGCGAGATGAATCTCGCGCTACGGTTAAGGAGAGTTACTGATTACTTTTCCTCTGTGTCGGCGTCAGCATGGAGAAGGTGTGATGCAAAGGAGCGCCGATGCGCGGACCTTCTTTTTCGGAGATGAGGTATTCGCGCACCTGCTTGCTGTGGTCGCTGCCGCGCGCCGCCAGCACGGTGAGCGCCCGGCGGATTTCGCCGTCGAGTTCGGTGTAGCGCAGGAGGAGGATGGTATCGGCAATGTGTGAGACGCCGCGCCCGGTCAGGGTCAGTTCCGAGCCGAACAAGCCGCTCATTTCGCCGGTCAGCAGGGCGGTGACGCCGTTGTTCTTGAACCATTGCGCCAGCGAATAGACGAAGTTGAAGTAGCGGTCGGGGCTGCCGTGCGCCCCGGCTTCCAGGTCGCCGATGGAATCGATGACCACGCGGCGCGCGCCGATTTTCTGGATGGCTGCCAGCATGATCTGGGCGTGTTCGTCAATGTCCAGTTCCACCGGGGAGGCGTAGAGCAGGGTCAGTTTGCCGCTGGCGGTCAGGGCGTCCATGTCGAAGCCAAAGTTGCGGGCGATTTGCGCCAGTTGATTGGGGTCTTCCTGGAAAGAGATATACACGCCCGCCTCGCCCTGCTTGATTCCGTTGAGCAGAAAGTGCAGGGCGGTGACGGTTTTGCCGACGCCGGGGTCGCCGACCAGCAGGGCGGCAGCGCCGCGCGGCAAGCCGCCGGGCAGCATTTCGTCGTCGAAGCCGGGGATGCCGGTGGGGGCGTAGGAGCGGCCTGGGGTGTAGGCAACAGGCACGGGCGGAGTGGTGAAGCGGGGGAAGAGGGTGATTCCCTGCCGCGAGATGCGGAAGGTGTGTTCGCCGGGGATGTAGTCGGAGCCGCGCAGTTTGTTCACGCGCAGGACGCGCTGGTCGCGCAGGCTCTCCTGACGGCGGTCGAGCAGGATCACGCCGTCCACGATGGAGGCTTCGACGGTGGAGGCGTATTCGTGCGCCTGATATTCGCCCACCAGCAGCGCCGTGCAGGGCAGGGCGGTGAGCAGCGCCGCCAGGCGGAAGAGGTTGCGGCGCGAGACGGCGGGCGATTCGCTCAGGGCGCTCAGGGCGCGGATGCTGTCAATGACGAGAAAAGCGGGGCGGTGCTGCAACAGGAGCTGTTCCAGGCGGTCTACGGCGCGGGCGCCGTTGCCGGCCAGCAGGTCGGGACCGATGTCTTCGTAGAGGATGGTTTCGCCGGGCAGGCTGGGGTCGAAGAAGTCGAATTCCTGGGTGTAGCGCAGGATGCGCCCCAGCGGCTCGGAGACGGTGCTGACGAAGATGGCTTTGCGCTGCGGCGAGGCGTTGCGGAAGACGATTTGGCTGGCGAGGACGGTCTTGCCGCTGCCGGGCCCGCCGCTGATGAGGGTGGCGCTGTGGGCTGGCAAACCGCCGTGCAGGATTTCGTCCAATCCGGGGATGTGGGTGGGGAGACGTTCCATGGGGTTATTCTTTCTTTTGGCTCAACAGATGATGAATGGTTTCGGTGAGAACTTCTTCGCGCAGGGGCTTGAGCAAAAAGGCATCCGCGCCAGCCAGGCGTGCGCGTTCTTCGATGAGCAGGAAGGTGAAAAACAAAACGGGGATGTGGCGGGTGGCTGGGTGGCTCTTCAGTTCGCGGCAGGCTTGCAGTCCGTCGCGGTGCGGCAGGAGCGCTTCGAGGATGATCAGGTCGGGCGGATGACGGCGCGCCAGTTCGAGCACTTCGTCCCCGTCTTCGGCGAAGCGCAGGTCGAATTTCCCTTGCAAGGTTTGTTCGAGAGCGCGGCGCATGAAGGGGTCGCGTTCGCCGATGAGGAGGGTGGGATGAGACATAAGGTTTCCTTGAGAGCAGGAGAATGATTTGCACATCAAGTATATCTGTTTTGCGTTCGGGATGAATTACAATGTGGTAACGTTTGCCGCAATGTTTCCTTTTGGGAACGCGGCAGAAAATCTCATTTGCTGGAGACTGTACCATGACCATTTTTCTCGACGGTTCTTCTCTGACCATCGAAAAACTCGCTGCGATTGCGCGCGAGAACGAGAAAGTGGAACTTGACCCCGGGGCGCTGGAGCGCATCAAGGTGTGCCGCGCCATGCTGGAGGAGAAACTCGCCGCCAAAGAGATCATGTATGGCACGAACACGGGCATCGGCGAGTTTTCGGAACATGTGCTTTCGGACGAACAGGTGAAGGAATTCCAGAAGTACCTGATCTACAATCATGCGGCGGGAATCGGCGAACCGGCGCCGGTCGAATATGTGCGTGCGGCGCTGGCGTCGCGGATCAACGTCCATGCGCACGGCAATTCGGGCTGCAGACCTGAGATCACCCTGACACTGGTGGAGATGCTGAACAAAGGCGTCACACCAGTTGTTTGTCAGAAGGGGTCGGTGGGGGCGAGCGGCGACCTGGCTCCGATGGCGCAAGCGGCGTTATTGCTGATGGGGGAAGGAGAAGCCTTCTACAACGGCGAGCGGCTGCCAGGTCGCGAAGCGATGCGGCGGGCGGGGATTGCCATCCCAGGCTTGCAGGCGCGCGACGGTCTTGCCGCCATCAACGGTTCGAATTTGCTGACCGCCATGTCTGCGCTGCACATTTACGATATGGAACGTCTGCTCAAACAGGCGGAGATCGCGGCGGCGATGTCCATCGAGGCGCTGCTGGGCAACCTCAAGCCGTACAACACGAAACTGCACGAACTGCGCGGCTTCAGCGGGGCGGTGGCTTCTGCGCGAAATATCATGAAGGTCATCGAAGGCTCCGACCTGACGACGGGCAAGATGAAAACCAAAGTGCAGGACGCTTACTCGATGCGTTCGACGCCGCAGGTGATCGGCGCGGCGCGCGATGCGATTGCGTATGCAAGGTCGCAGGTGGAGATCGAACTCAACGGCGTGGGGGATAATCCCATCTTCGTGCCTGAACTCAAATTGACCTTGACCGGCGCGAACTTTCAGGGGACTCCCGTTGCCCTGCCGATGGATATGGCGGGCGCGGCGATTACGATGGTGTGTGTGCTTTCGGAGCGGCGCATGAACCGCCTGACGAACCCGGCTCTTTCTCAGGGACTGCCTGATTTCCTTGCCCACGAGCCGGGGTTCTACTCTGGGATGATGCTCAGCCAATACACCGCCGATCATTTGATCGTGGAGCAACGGATTTTATCTGCGCCTGCAAGCATTCAATCCATCCCCGCCGCCGCCGATCAGGAGGACTTCGTCTCGATGGGTATGAACACCGCCATCAAGAACGGACAGATTTTGGATAACGCCTATGGCGTGATCGGCATTGAGTTCATGGCAGCGGCGCAGGCGCTCGACTTCCGCGAGTTCACGCCCGGACGCGGCACGCAAAAGGCGCGGGAGGTCATCCGCAGGCACGTGGCGCATCTGGATGTTGACCGTCCGCTGTATAACGATCACAATGCGATGAAGAAACTGGTAAAGTCGTGTGAAATTCTGGAGGAAGTGGAGAGGGCGGTGGGGAAGTTGGAGTAGAAACAAAAGACCGGCTAACGCCGGTTTTTTGTTTCTTGTGTTTTGGGTGAATTCTCCACCTGCGCGTCTGAACGTGTCAAAAACCTTGCACTTTGGAAAGCAGATTGCGCGTCCCAACCAAATGGTTGAGAGACTATTTATAATTCACGGGCAGCGCCGCACTTTTTTTCTGCGCAATTGTCCGCGCCTGGAGGTTCATGAATCAAAGCGTTCTTATCGCCACATTGGGAAGCAAGCCTCAACTCACCACATTGGCGCTGGATTGTCTGCAAACAATGGGGGAAAGCCCGGCTGTCCTTATTCTCATCCATGCGTCGAAAACGCGCCCCGAAACGAAAATTGCTCTCGATAAAATCCAGGCAGATCTCCCCCGCTCTCATCCGCAGGTTCGACTTCACGCCGCCGAATTACAGGATGAGGGAAACGCCCTTTCAGATGTCATCTCGTCGCAGGAAGTGCAAATTGCCTTTCGCGCCTTGTATTCGCAGGTAAGAACGGCAAAATTGGAAGACAAGAAAGTTCACATGCTGATTGCAGGGGGCAGGCGCACCCTGACCGTGGCGGGAATGGCAACGGCGCAAATGTTGTTCGACGATGAGGACCGGCTCTGGCATTTGGCTTCTCACCCGGCGCTGGAAACTTCGGGGGCGCTTCACGCCGGACCTGGAGAGTGGGCGCGGCTGATTCCGATTCCCGTCATCCCCTGGGGGCGGCTCTCCCCGGTCTTCGA
>DAOUBY010000171.1:0-3763 GCA_034432325.1 Anaerolineales bacterium | reverse complement strand
GGAGATTGCTTCGTCGTGGCGCTTAGGCGCCACTCCTCGCAATGACATGTCTGAATAGATACGAAGGGATATTCATGTTGCTTCAGGTCGCGGAATGAATTCCGCGCTACGCGATGAGACTCTGAAACTATCTGACTACTTTTCATACGGCAGTCCCAGCGCTTCGGGACGGGCGGCGCCCCAGCGGGAACTGAACCATTTGGTGGACATCAAAATCAGGACGATGACGGTGATGACGAACGGGAAGGTGCGCCAGATGTAGCGCGAGAAAATGTCAGGCAGAAGCGACTCGGGGTTGAGCGAAATCTGCCACAACGCGCCGAAGAGAATCGAGCCGCCCAGCAGCAGGAAGGGATTCCACATCGAGAAGAAGACCAGCGCGAGTGCGATGAAGCCCCAGCCCATCAGGAAGTTGTAATTCCAGACCGGGTTGTAATCCAGGGCGTAGATGGAACCGGCGAAGCCCATCAGCGCGCCGCTGAACATCACGCTGGCGTAGCGCGTGCGCACGACGTTGATGCCCGACACTTCCGCCACGGAGGGATTCTCTCCCACCGAGCGCAGTTTCAGACCGGGATGCGTCTTGAACAGGAAAAACCAGATGCCCGCCGCCAGCGCCAGAGAAACCAGAAAGAAAGGCGAAAGCCCGGCAATGGCTGGCAGGCGCGGCAGTCCGAGTGGACCCGTGAAGGGGTAGCCGATGTAGGCGGTCAGCCCAAAGCCGAGAATCCAGATGCCCATGCCGTTGACCACCTGGTCGCCGCCGAGCGTGACCGAGAAAAAGGCGTGCAGCAGCCCGATCAACACGCCGACGGCGATGCCCGCCAGAAATCCCAGCAGATAACTCCCTGTGGTTTTGGCGACGATAAAGCCGATGGTGGCGCCGAAGAGCATGGCGCCTTCCACGCCCACGTTCATGATGCCGGCGCGCTGACCGATGATCTCGCCCAGCGCGGCGACGGTGAAAATCGTCGAAGCGTTCAGGCTCCGAACCCAAAATTCCCACATGCTATGCCTCCTTCTCTTTTTTGAAGACAAACCGATAACGGAAGAAGAACTGAAACGCCACCAGGATGATCATCAGCACGCCCAGCATGGCGTAGTCAATGCCGAAGCCCAGTTGCAGTTTCCCCTGCACGAACCGTCCGCCGCTGGTCAGTCCGCCGAAGAGCACCGCCAGCGGAATCGCCGCCAGCGGATTGCCCTGCGCGATCAACCCGCAGATGATGCCGTAAAACGCCAGGTCGCCAAAGTCGCCGTAATTCTTGGGGATTTTGAAAAGCCCCGGCACCGTGCCAAAGTAATGATACCCCGCCAGCCCGGCGATGATTCCGCCGGCGGCGAACACCAACGCCGAAATCTTGAACGAATCCACGCCGGCGTAGCGCGCCGCGGCAGGGCTGGCGCCAAACGCCCGAATCTCATACCCCAGGCGGGTTTTGGCGAACACAAACTGGAGCAGGGCGGTCAAGCCGAGCGCAAACCAGATGGTGAAGGGCATGCCCAAAAGCAAACCCGGCTGCAGTGAAGGAGGCAGTTTGAATCCCTCCCCTTCGCCGCCCGACCCCATGAACGGACCGCCCTCCTTGATCATGTGCGCCGTCACCCAGAACAGGATGAAATTCAGCATCATCGTCACGACGATTTCGTTGGTGTTGAATTTGCCTTTGAGCAGGCCGGGGATCAAGCCCATCAGCCCGCCGCCCGCCATCGCCGCCAGAATCATCAGCGGCAGGGCGATTCCCGCCGGCGCGTCGGGATTGGTGCGCGCGCCAAAGGCATGTGCCACGCCAAACGCCGCCAGCGCGCCCGCGTACAACTGTCCCGCCATGCCGATATTCCACAGCCCCGCCCGCATCGGCACAATGAACGCGAACGTGCACAACAGCAGAAAGATGGCGCGGTTGAGGGTGAGCGGCACGCCAAACGAATTGATAAAGGCATAGGAGAAAATCTCCGCGTACCCTTTGGCGGGATCCACGCCCGCCTGCAAAAAGATGAAGCCGACCAGAAACAGCGCCACCACCACCGCCAGGATGGAGAGAGCCGCCGCTTCCAGCCCGCTGAACCTTGCCTTCTTTTCGAGTTGGATTTTGTAACCCGCGATGTTCATTGCTCTTCCGCCTTCTGTTGAATTCCAGCCATCAGCGCGCCGACGATTTCCCGCTCCGCCTCGCCGCCGGGCAGGATCTCCATAAAGCGCCCCTCGTACATCGGCGCGATTCGGTCGCTCAATGCCAGGACCTCGTCCAGGTCCTCCGAAATGAGCAGAATCGCCGCCCCGGCTTTTTTCGCTTCGAGCAGTTTGTTCTGCACGAATTCGGTCGCGCCCACGTCCAGCCCCTGTGTGGGCAGGTTGGCGATGATCAGGCGCGGATGCCGCGAGAGGACGCGCGCCAGAATCAATTTTTGCAGGTTGCCGCCCGAAAGGTTCTTGGCAAGCACGTTCACGCTGGGCGCCGCCACGCCATATTCGGCGATGAGTTCTTCGGCGCGGGCGCGAATCTTCTTTGCGTCAATCACGCCGCGCCGGCAATAGTCATCGTCGTAGTAATAACTCATCAGGATGTTTTCCACCAGCGAAAAATCGCCAATCGAACCCACCGCCCTTTGCTCGGATGGAATGTAGCCGATGCCCTTCTTCCAGCGTTCCATGCTCGAAAGGCGGGTAATTTCATTGCCGTCCAGCAACACCCTGCCTTCCGCCGCCTTGCGCAGCCCCGCCAGCGCTTCTGCCAGCGGCTGCTGCCCGTTGCCCGAAACCCCCGCAATGCCAAAGATTTCACCCTCATGCACCGTGAAGGACACGTCCTTCACCGCCTTCACGCCCTTTTCGTCATAGACCGAAAGATTCTGAACTTCGAGAACCGCTTTGCCGCGTTCCACATCCACGCGTTCCAGGTTGAACATCACCTCACGCCCCACCATTTCGCGGGCGAGCAGCTGCTCGGTGGCTTCGCGCGTGTTCAGGCGCGCCACCACCTTGCCGCGCCGCAGCACCGTCACACGCTGACTGACCGACAGCACCACCGGCAGTTTGTGCGTGATGAAGGGGACGATGGCGAGTTCGTCCTTCGTCATAATCTGGATGGTCTCCAGCAGTTTTTTCGTTTCGGGCGGCGCAAGGGAGGAGGTCGGCTCGTCGAGGATGAGAATCCGCGCGCCGCGATACAGCGCCTTCAGAATTTCCACCATCTGTTTTTCCCCCTCCGAAAGATGCCAGACCTTGTCGTGCAGGTTGAGTTTGTATTGATAGCGGTCGCAAAGACGCCCCACTTCCTCTTCCGCTTTTTTGAAGTCCAGGATGAGGCTGGTGTTGGGATGCCCCAGCAGGATGTTCTCCAGGACGGTGTGCGCCGCGACCAGTTTGCGGGACTGATGCACCATGCCGATGCCCAGTTTGATCGCGTCCAGCGGAGACCTGAAGTTGACCTTCTTGCCGTGAACGTAAATCTCGCCTTCGTCGGGGCGCACCAGCCCGAAGAGAATGCTCATCAACGTGGTCTTGCCTGCGCCGTTCTCGCCCAGAATGGCGTGAATTTCCCCGGCGCGAATCTCGAAGTCAATATGATCGTTCGCAACCAGCCCCGGATAGCGCTTGGTGATGCCGCGCGCCTCCAGAATGATGTCGCCATGCTTTATCTCGTCAGTCATCGTAACGTCCATGTATTCTCAATTTCAGTACTTCACGAAAGCGCGTATTTGGCGGTCTCTACCGCCGAATTTGCGCTAGAGAGCGCAAGTTACGCAGGGTTTTCGTGAT
>DAOUBY010000170.1:0-3761 GCA_034432325.1 Anaerolineales bacterium | reverse complement strand
ATCACGAAAACCCTGCGTAACTTGCGCTCTCTAGCGCAAATTCGGCGGTAGAGACCGCCAAATACGCGCTTTCGTGAAGTACTGAAATTGGATTTTGCTGCCGTACAAAGGACAAAACATCAACGCGGATTGCGCAGATTAGTCGGATGGCGCGTTTTTTTTGAATAACATCAGCGTAATCCGCAAAATCCGTGACATCCGTGTTGAAAATAAAGTTTGCTCAAAATTTGTACGGTAGAGAAAATTGGATATAAAGGCAATTTCATCGCATTTCTCATCAGCATCAGTGTTTATCCGCGTTCATCTGTGGTAAATCCTGATTTATAAAACACTCTCTAATAGCGTAACGCCGCATTCGTGCCGCGTTGCATGGAGTTGTCATGTCACGCATGTTCGTTCCCGGTCCTGTGGATGTCGCCGATGAAGTTCTGCAGGCGCAGACCGCGCCCATGCTTCCGCATCGCAGCAAGGAATTCGAAGCCATCTACCGCCGCACTGCCGAAAAGGCTCAGCAGGTTTTCTACACCCAATACCGCGTCTTTCTCACTGCCTCCTCCGGTACGGGCTTGCAGGAAGCCGCCATCCGCAACTTTGTTCAGCGGCGCGTGCTTTCGGTGGTCAACGGCGCGTTTGCAGACCGCTGGTACGAGGTCGCCGTTTCGAACGGAAAAGAAGCCGAAAAACTTGCCTTCGACTGGGACACGCCCGCCTCTCCCGAACGGATAGCGGATACCGTCCGAAAAGGCGGGTTCGAAGCCCTGACCATTGTCCACAACGAAACCTCGACGGGGATGCAGAATCCGGTCAAGGAAGTTGCCGAGGCGGTACGCGCCGTCTCGCCCGACACGCTCATCCTTGTGGATGCCGTCTCCTCGCTTGGCGGCGCAAAAATCGAAATGGACGCCTGGGGACTGGACATGGTACTCACCTCTTCGCAGAAATGCCTTGCCCTGCCGCCCGGTTTGGGGCTGGGCGCCGTCTCTGACCGCGCCATGGAAAAAGCCAAATCGGTGGAAAACCGCGGCTGGTACTTCGACCTCGTCCGCATGGAGAAGCACCGCCTGAAGGATTCCTCGCCTGCCACGCCCGCCATGTCGCTCATCTTTGCCCTCGACTTCCAACTCGACCGCATCCTCGCCGAGGGACTGGAGAACCGCTTTGCGCGTCACTCCGCGATGGCGAAGCGCGTGCAGGAATGGGCGGAAGCGCACGACCTGTCCATGTATGCTCCGGCGGGCTACCGTTCGCAGACGGTCACCACCATCAAGAACGAGCGCGGCATCAACGTCTCGGATTTGAACGCTTTCCTCAAACAGCGCGAAATGCGCATCGCCGGCGGATACGGTCCCATCAAGGAGACCACCTTCCGCATCGCGCACATGGGCGAGATCCAGATGTCGGACATCGAGAAATTGCTCGCCGCGATGGAAGAGTACTTGAAGAAATAGTCAAAAGTTGAAGGTCAAACGTCGGGAGCCTGGTGAGTTGAATTCATCAGGCTCCTTTTCTTTCCAGCGGTTTATAATTCAATCATGAACAATAACCTGCCCAAGTTGCTTTGTTGCAATCATGTAAAAGTCCTTGCGTATTTTGCGCTCTCTGGCGCAACCGGGCGTTAGAGAACGCCCAGTACGCTCCCCAAAAAACACCTCCAGGAGCTACGCAAAACTTTGCGTAGAGCGCGTTCTCCAACGCGCTGGACAGGTAATTTCCACTGATCTGACTTTCGACGTTAGACCTTTGATAATGACCCAAACCTTCGAAATTCAACTCGAAAAACTGACCTACGGCGGCGAGGCGATGGGACGCCTGCCCGATGCCCGCGCGGTCTTTGTTCCATTTGGGCTGCCCGGGGAGCGGGTGCGCGTGAGGCTGGTGGAGGACAAAAAGAATTTCGCCCGCGGGGAGATTGTCGAGATTCTCCAGCCTTCGCCGCAGCGGATTGCCCCCAAATGCAAACATTTCGGCGAATGCGGCGGATGCCATTACCAGCGCCTTCCCTACGAAAAACAGTTACAAGCCAAAACGGACATCCTCATTGACCAACTTCAGCGCATCGGCAAAATCGAGAAGCCGCCCGTCCAGCCGATGATCCCCTCTCCCCGCCCGTGGAATTACCGCAACCATGTTCAATTCCATTTGACGAAAGAGGGGAAATTGGGCTACGTTTCCCCTCTCCCGCATGGAGAGGGGGTAGGGGTGATGGCTGTTTCCGAATGTCACCTCCCCGAACCGCCCATCAACGAGCTGTGGACTCAACTCGAATTCGAGCCGGAGACCGGCGTCGAGCGCGTCTCCCTGCGCCTCGGCGCGGACGATGACCTGATGCTGCTCCTCGAATCGGACTCCCCCAATCCGCCCGAACTGGAAATCGAGGCGGGGATTTCCATCGCGCATGTTTACGAAGGGAACACTATTGTCCTCGCAGGCAGTGACCACATTCTCATGCGCGTTCTCGACCGCACCTTCAAAGTCTCCGCTGCGTCGTTCTTTCAGGTGAACACGGTCATGGCGGAAAAGATGGTCGAACACCTGATCGCCAATTTGCCAATCACCAACCGTTCCACCGTTCTCGATGTGTACTGCGGCGTCGGTCTCTTCAGCGCCTTCCTCGCCCCCAACTGCGGACGCGTCATCGGCGTCGAGTCGTCGCGGTCTGCCTGTGAGGATTTCGCGTTCAATCTGGATGAGTTCGACAACGTGGAACTTTACGAGGGAGAGGCTGAGGCGGTGATTCCGCAGCTCGAAGCGAAGCCGCATTTCGTCTTGGTGGACCCGCCGCGTGCGGGACTGGATAAGGCTGTGGTGGATGGAATCCTGCATCTGAGTCCGCGCCTCGTTGCATACGTCTCCTGCGACCCCTCCACGCTGGCGCGCGACGCGGCGCGGCTGATCAAAGGGGGATACCGGCTGAAGAACGTCACGCCGTTCGACATGTTCCCGCAGACCTATCACATCGAAAGCGTCAGCCTGTTCGAGCGATGAAGCCGCGCCTCCTGCCGCTCGGCGACTCTGCCATGCTGGTTCAATGGGGGAATGACATGGATTTCGAGGTCAATCAGCGCGTTCACGCGCTGGCAAATCTCATCGAGGCTTCTCCATTGCACGGCATCATCGAAAGCGTTCCCGCGTATGCAACCCTGCTCGTCCACTACGATCCGCTTGTCGTTTCGTTTGCGAAGGTCAGGGATTTTCTGCGCGAGAGACTCTCTCAGGCGCAGGCGGCAGCGGCGCGAAGCCCGAAGCGGATCGAGGTCCCCGTGCGATACGGCGGCGAACACGGCATTGACCTCGAAGCGGTGGCGCGTCATCTCCGCTTGCGGGTCGAGGAGGTCATCCGCCTGCACAGCGACAGACTCTACACGGTCTTCATGATGGGCTTCACGCCGGGCTTCCCCTACCTGGGCAAACTCGACGACGCGCTGGTGGTGCCGCGACTCGAGACGCCGCGCACCCGCGTCCGCGCCGGGACGGTTGCCATCGCCGGCCGGCAGACCGGCATCTACCCGCTCGATTCGCCGGGCGGCTGGCGGCTCATCGGCTGGACGCCGCTGACCTTGTTCGACCCCCGCGCCGAGTCCCCGTTCCTCTTCGCGCCGGGCGATGAAGTGAAATTTGTTGAAGAGAAATCCGCGTAGGGTGCGTTCTCTAACATCCACCTGCGTGAGGAGCGTAAGAGAGTGTTTTGAAATTCATGTTCCAACCATAGATGAACACAGATAAATTGGATTTACAAGGTAATTTCATCCCGTTTTTCTTCA
>DAOUBY010000169.1:0-12690 GCA_034432325.1 Anaerolineales bacterium | reverse complement strand
ATCACGAAAACCCTGCGTAACTTGCGCTCTCTAGCGCAAATTCGGCGGTAGAGACCGCCAAATACGCGCTTTCGTGAAGTACTGAAATTGGTTACCTCTGACGAGAAAATTCTCAAATACCCGCATGTAAAAACTGTTGGGCAACTATCCGCCGGCGTCAACTTCCCCTCATCGCCAAAGCACAAAGAACGCGCGCTTCCATGAATACAACTCTCCTGAGCATACTTTTGGGAATTGGCGGCATGTTTGGGTGGGGAATGTACGATTTTCTGGGGGGCGTTTTTTCCAAACAAATTGGTTCTTTCAAATCGTTGTTTTGGTCGCAGTTGGCTGGGCTGATTTCCATCCTTCTGCTTGCCCTTGCCCTCGAAGCAAAAACGAACCTCCCGCTTGCGGCAATCGTTTTGTCGCTTGTCGCAGCGGTGATCTATTCCGCCGGCTACCTGTTCTTTTTCAAAGGCTTCGAAAATGGGAATGTATCCATCGTCGCCGCAACCATGAACCTATGGGCTGTGTTCACCATGTTGTTTGCTTTTATCTTCATGGGACAACGCCTCACCTTCACCCAAACCATTGGCGCAGCGATGATCATCGGCGGCGCAACGCTGGCTTCGACCGACTGGAGCGGCGTAAAAAGAGGCGAAATGCGGCTTTCGGCGGGCGTGCGGGAAGCCGTTGCAGGCGCTTTCTTCTTCGGCATTTTTTGGAACATCAGCGAGGTCGTTTCCGAAGAAATCGGCTGGCTATGGACGACTCTGCTGGTCAAGGCTGGCATTGCCTTGTTCCTGTCCATCTTTTCCTTTGCCGGCGCGCAGGAAATCGGATTAAAAGCCGCCTCGTCAAAAACAAAAACCGCAATCCTCTTCATGGGCGTCATTGAAGTCGGCGCGGTGGCGCTCGTGAACTATGGGCTGACCATCGGAGACGCAATCCTGATCACGCCCATCGCATCCGCGTTGTCCATTGTGACCATTACGCTGGCGGTCGTTTTCCTGAAAGATAAAATTTCACAACTTCAGGGGTTTGGGGTTATCATGGCAATTACCGGCATCATTGCAACCGCGCTCTGACGCGCCTCCGGCAGACAGCCGCCTCTCTTCTTCCTGCCGCTTTCAAACAAAGGAGTTTTCCCATGACCCCCATCCGCATGAAAAAAATCGAAACCGCGCTGCGCGTCGTCCTCGACTTCAACGACGCTTTCAACCGTCACGACGCGGCGGGGATGATGGCGCTCATGACCGACGACTGCGTCTTCGACAACACCGCCCCCGCTCCCGACGGCACGCTCTATGCGGGAAAGGAAGCCGTCACGCGCTTCTGGCAGGAGTTCTTCCGCGAGTCGCCGCAGGCGCACATCGAAATCGAGGAGGCGTTCGGGCTGGGCAGTCAGCGCTGTGTCATGCGCTGGCGGTACAGTTGGGTGGATGCGTCCGGCACGGCGGGACACGTCCGCGGGGTGGATGTTTTCAAAGTGAGGGACGGGCTGATTTGCGAGAAACTGTCCTACGTCAAGGGGTGAAGCGCCTCACTCTATGGCTTTCTCAAGTTGCCTTTATGACCGCCTGCTCTGGTTTTTTTTGCATCGAATTACGCGAATTACACAAAAATTGAGTTCATTCGCGTCCATTCGATGCCGCTTTTGCTGACTTTGAGAAAACCATACGCCTCACTCCTTTTCGCCGCTCACCTTCATCCACATCTTCTTCATGAACAGCGCGTCCTCCTCCATGATGGGGCTTTCGCACAGGATGCGCCCCGCACAGCCAAACTCGCTCAACGCCTCGAACAACGCCTTCAACTTCAAATCAGATTCCTGCAGCGGCAGATGATTCTTCTCCCCTTTCGGACCGTACTCGATGCCCGAGAGGTGGATGTGCAGGCTCTTCAACGCTTCCCTCCCCAGCGACGCCTGATACGCTTCGAGGAGCCTTTTCCACTCTTTGGCTGAATTCATCGTCCCATCGCCGGGACGGGCGTGCAGGTGCGCAAAATCGAGGCAGGGCTGAACCCCCTCAATGGCTTCACTCATCGCCAGCGTATCCTCCAGCGAACCCAGCATCGCCGATTTGCCCATCGTCTCCGGGCGCAGGGTGACCGGGTTCTTTGCCTTGCGCAGTTCCTTCATGCAATCCTTCAGGCGGGGAATCGCCACCTTCAACACTTCCGCCGGCGGACGCTCGAAATACGAGCCAGGATGAAAGATGATGTCGGTTGCGCCGGCGAGGCTGCCGTAGTGCGCCGCGTCCATCAGACGCTTGCGGCTCTTGGGCCACTCCTCCTCGTCCGCGTTCAGGTTGATGAAGTACGGCGCGTGGACGCTCAACGCAACGCCCTGCTCCGCCGCCTTCTCCCGGATTGCCGCGCAGGTCGCCTCGGTCACGCGCACCGACTGCACCCAGCCCAATTCCAGCGCCGTCAACCCGATGGACTTGCTGAATTCGATGGCTCCCACCGACCCGCCCGGCTTCTTGGGCGTGCCAATGGGCGAACCGACCGTGCCGAATTGAAAAGATAATGCCATAAAATCTCCTGTCGAGTGTCAATTACCAATCACCGGTAACCAGTTACCAGTTACCAGTTACCAGTGAGAGGAGTTTCTCCCACAACGGCGGACCGAGGATGAGCAGACCGATCAGCACCGCCGCCAGCGCCGCAATCAGCACCGCCGCCGCGCCCACGTCCTTGCCCACCTTCGCCAGCGGGTGATGCACCGGGCTTGCCAGATCCACGACGGCTTCGATGGCGGTGTTGACAAATTCGGCGGCGAAGACCATCGTCACCGTGAGGATGAGCACCGCCCAGTCGCGGGCGGGCAGCCTCAGCCAGAGGGCGAGCAGGAAGACGATCACCGCCGCGACGGCGTGAATCCAGGCGTTGTGCTGGGTTTTGAGCACATACCACCAGCCGCGAAAGGCGTGACCGAACGAGCGAATGCGGGAATAGATGAATTCTTTGAAGGTCATGGTTTGTTTGTGTCTCTCTAAGCCAAAGGCAAAGAGTCTTATATCCAGGACTTACGCCTAATCAACGTTCTCTAACGTTGATTAGAGAGTCTGCGCGTTAGAGAACGCGCTCTACGCAGGGTTTTGCGTAAGTCCTGATATCCTTAACCTCCATTCGGGACAACCGCCGAGACGCGGAGAACACAGGGAAACTCGCGGCTTCAGGCGATATGAATCCTATTCGGGAACGATGTGTCACGGCACAAATGAATTGCGTAACGTCAGTTATTAATCTTCCCGTATCTCGATCTCGCCCAACCCAAGCGACTCTAAAATTTCCGCCTGCGCCTTCCACATTCGCGCCTTTTCGCGGGCTTTGGCATGGTCGTGACCGAGCAGGTGAAGGACGCCATGCACCACCAGCAATTGCACCTCCGCATCGAGGGAGTGACCGGCTCGCGCGGCGCTTTTGGCGGCATACGGCAGGGAGATGAGGATGTCGCCCAGGTAGGGCGAACCAGTTTCCGGGTCGGTTTCGGAGGCGGGAAAGGAGAGCACGTCGGTTGGGGCGTCAATGCCGAGGTAGTCGCGGTTCAGTTCCCGAATCCGTTCGTCGTCGGTCAGGACGATGGTGAGGTTTGCGCCGGCGGGAGCAGACTGATGCTGCAGTGCGGCGTTGGCGGCGCGTTCGAGAAGTTTGGCAGGAAAGCCGGCTTTGGTGTGGATGGTGATCATACTTTGTGAGGGATTGTCGCAACATCTTCGCCAGCCGGCGTTTCTTTGGGGTAGGCGATGCGGGGATGATGCGTGCCTTTGAGGACGGTGACGAAGGCTTCGGTGATGATGCTCAGGTCGCGGAGGGTGAGTTTGGTGTCGTCCAACTGTCCCTGTTTTTGCGCGGCTTCGATGGTGGAAAGCACCAGTTTGCGGATGGATTCTTCGTCGTGCGGACGCTGGGCGCGGGCGCGGGCTTCGGTGCCGTCGGCGAGCATGAGCAGGGCGGTTTCGCGCGATTGCGGGCGCGGACCGGGGTAACGGAATTTTTCGATATCCACTTTGGAGGCGTCGCCGCCCGCCGCCTGCACTGCCTGATTGTATTGATAGCGCGTGACCATCGTGCCGTGATGTTCGAGGATGAAGTCGTCCATGCGGCGCGGGAGGCGGTATTTGCGCGCCAGCGCCACACCGTCGGTGACGTGAGCGATGATTGCCGCCGCGCTTTCCTCGGGCGGGATGTCGTCGTGCGGGTCAATGTTTTCGGCGGGCTGGTTTTCGATGAAGAAGGTCGGGTTGAGCGCCTTGCCCACGTCGTGGAACAGCGCGCCGACGCGGGTGAGCAGGGCGTCGGCGCCGATCAGTTCGGCGGCTTGTTCGGCAAGGTTGGCAACCTGCAGGCTGTGCTGGTAGGTGCCGGGCGCATTGCGCAGGAAAAATTGCAAAAGAGGAAAATCGGGGCGCGAGATTTCGATGAGTTGCAAAGCGGTGGTGAGACCCAGCGTCTGCGCGAGAAAGTATTGCAGGAGCAGGGCAATGCTGGAGGATGCCAGCCCGTTGAAGAGCGCCGCCGATGTCAACTGAAAGATGGCAACGCCGTCCATTGTGGAAAAGGGCAGGCGAAACGCAGCAAGCATGATGATGCCCGCCAGGGCAACCCCCATCCCTGCGCGGAAGAACGTCCACACACGGCGCGCCGCTCCAAGCACCAGCACCCCGGTCAAGGAAGAAAAGAGAAAATAGGGCATCAGGTCGAAGGCGTTGGGCAGCCCATACGGCACGAGCAGGGAGAGCAAAATCGAAAAGATGACGCCCGTCTCCAACCCAAAGAGGGTTGCCAGCAGCAATCCCACGGCGGGCAGGGGGTAGGCATACGGCAGGACGGTGCGGCCGGGTATGAGCAGACGCGCGCCAATCACAAACGCCAGGAACATGAGCGCCACGATCATCGTACTGCGCGCATCCAGAAGAAAGCCGAGACGGCGGCGCGTGAAGTACAGCACGGTCAATGCCGCCAGCATCAGCACCAGCGCGGCGGCGCCGGCGTATTCCTGCCAGGGGCTGGTCTGCTCGATCAAGCCCAGTTTTTGGAGCGCCTCCAACTGCGCCGGGCGGAGGACCTGTCCGCGCAGGACGATGATTTCACCCGCCTTGTAACTTTGAATCACCGGCTCCACCGCCTCACGCGCAGACCGTTTGGCGGCTTCCGTCAATTCAGCCGAATACACGCTGTTGGGGACAACAAACGCCGAGACCAGTTCCACCACGATGGCGGCTTGCTCTTCATTGAGCGCCAAACTCACCAGCGAGGGGACGCTCCTGCGGACGGAATCAAGGTCAGCGTCGCGGATGGTGCGGCGCATTACCTGTTCCAGCACGCTCAGGGCTTCCTGCTGAATCGCGTCCCAACGGGCGGGAGGCAGGGCAAGGATTTGTTCGACAGTCTGCGGTTTGAGGGTGATGTCGCTCAGGGAGGCGATGTCGGCGGCTTTTTGTTCGGGGGAGGCGTTGGCGTCTTCGCGCACGAGGGAGATGTATTGCAGCGCGGCGCGCAGACGTTCGAGCTGCTTGCGCGCAATGGAGGGATCGGGCGGGGCATAGACGGGCGCAACAGCGTTCTCGGCGGCGGCGCGCGCTTCCTCGGTTCGCACTTCGCTGATGTAACTGATGTCTTGCGGCGCTTGAAAATCGCTGGGTGAAACATCCCCCGCCTGCAGGGAAATGGAGGCAGGTCCCATGAGCGATGGGACGATCAGCGCCCCATAGGAGATGATGCTCACGAGAATCAGCAGAACGATCTGCAGCGTGCGCAATTGCGGCGGTATCTGCCTGTGCCGCGGGGGTGGGAGTGTCATCCTATCGGGTCAGCAGTTCCCGCACGGTACGGCTGATCACATCATTGGGGGCGCGTCCCGCCGCCTTTGCCATGACAACTTTCATCACCTTGCCCATGTCGGCTGGGGAGGCGGCGCCGGTTTCAGCAATGGCGGCTTGCACGATCTGGCGCAGTTCCTCTTCGGGCATGGCTTTGGGGAGGAAGGATTCCAGCACGGCGATTTCCGCCTGGTTGGCTTCGACCAGGTCGGCGCGGTTGGCTTTTTTCGCCTCTTCGAGCGATTCGCGGCGATTCTTGATTTCCTTTTGCAGGAGCGCCATCACCGCCGCGTCGTCGAGTTCGATGCGTTTATCCACCTCCGCCTGTTTGACGGCGGCGAGCGCCATCCGCACCGTGCGCTTGCGGATTTCGTCGCCGCTCTTCATGGCGTCTTTCATGGATTGGTTGAGTTGGTCTTTGAGGGTCATGGGGAGGATTATAGCAGAGGCGGGCGGGAAAATGTCTCCCTCGAAGCCGCATCGCGCCTCGGTATGACAGAGCCTCACCCCCCAATGTGCGACATTTCCACTTTGGGCAAAGCGATTGTGTTCTCGGAGCGGATTTCAGAGTAGCGGTCGCTGCGCCTGCCCCATACATGCGCAATGAACTGCGAAATTTCCTCGTCGCTTGCGCCGCCGCGCAGCAGACTTTTGAGGTCGTGTCCCTTGATGCCGAACAGGCAGGTGTAGAGTTTGCCCTCCGCCGAGAGGCGGGCGCGGTTGCAGTCGCGGCAGAAAGGCTGGGTGACCGAGGCGATGACGCCAATTTCGCCGCTGCCGTCTTTGTAACGCCAGCGTTCCGCCACCTCGCCCTTGTAATTGGGGTCGAGCGGTTCGAGCGGCAGTTCGGCGTTGATGATGCTGACGATTTCCTTTGCCGGGACCACGTCGTCCATGCGCCAGCCGTTGGTCGAGCCGACATCCATGTATTCGATGAAGCGCAGAATGTAGCCCTTCTCGCGGAAGAAGCGCGCCATCGGCAGGATGCTGGATTCGTTCAGCCCGCGCTTGACCACCATGTTGACTTTAATCGGCTCCAGCCCGACGCTTTGGGCGGCTTCCATCCCTTCCAAAACCTTTTCCACAGGGAAATCCACATCGTTCATGGCTTTGAAGACGGCATTGTCGAGCGAATCGAGGCTGACCGTAATCCGCTTCAAGCCGGCGTCCTTGAGCGCCTGGGCGTTGCGGGCAAGGAGCGAGCCGTTGGTGGTCATGGTCAGGTCGAGGTCCGGGATTTGCGAGAGCATGGAGACGAGCAGAGGCAGGTCGCGGCGGACGAGGGGTTCGCCGCCCGTCAGACGGATTTTCTTGACGCCGAGCAAGGCAAAGATGCGCGCCAGGCGGGCAATCTCTTCAAAGGTCAGCACTTCGGCATGGGGCAGAAAGGGATGGTCTGAGCCGAAGACTTCCTTGGGCATGCAATAGACGCAGCGGAAGTTGCAGCGGTCGGTGACGGAGATGCGCAGGTCGCGCAGGGGGCGGTGGAGGGTGTCGGTCAGCATAGGGTTGAGGGGTGGATCAGGCTTGGAGGGAGGCGCCAGCCCCGGGCGGGGCATGAAGCGGAGCGTCTTCCAGAGACGGTTTCGAGATTATAACAAGATTGTATGAAGTTTCGATTAGCAATTGACTAGGTTTTTCAGCCATGCTATGATGAGTTTATTATTGCACCTTACAAAGGAGTTTTTATGAAAAGCAGTTATTCTTTTCGCGTTGTCGAATTCATTTTCCGTTTCATTGGCTTGTTTATCTTCGGTATTTCGGGGTTTTCGTTTGGGGCGGCGGTGGCAAATTACTTTGGTCCGTCGGATACCGCTGAAATCTTCCTGTTTCAGACCGTTTTCGCCCTGCTGGGGGGGCTTTCGGGCTTTATTTTGATTCCGTACTTCACCACCCGTCCGGCGCGCGCCATCCGCCGCAGTTTGGGGCGGCTCTCGGCAGAGACGCTTTTTGCGGGCTTGATGGGGCTGATCGTCGGGCTGCTCACCGCCGCCCTGCTGGCGTTTCCGCTTTCCCTGCTGCCCAGGCCCTTTGGGCAGATTCTGCCGTTTTTCGGCGTTGCAGCGTGCGCCTATTTGGGCGTTTCGCTGTTTGTGATGCGGCAGGGCGACCTGCTCGGTCTGGTTGCCGCATTGAGCGGACGGGGCGGAGAGAGCGGTTCGTCCTCCTCGTGGACGAACCTCAACCGCACCATCCTGCTGGATACGAGCGTGATCATTGACGGGCGCGTCGCCGACATCGCCCGAACCGGCTTTTTGCCCGGCACGCTGCTCATTCCGCGATTCGTGCTGAACGAACTGCAATACATCGCCGATTCGCCCGACGGTCTGCGCCGCCAGCGCGGACGCCGCGGCATGGAAGTGCTTGCCGAACTGCAAAAACTGCCCAATGTGCTGGTGCGCATCAGCGACATCAACGCCGAGGGCGTGCGCGAGGTGGACGATAAACTCGTCGTCCTTGCCCGCCAGTTGAAATGCCCCATTCTAACCAACGACTACAACCTGAACCGCATCGCCGAATTGCAGGGCGTGACCATCCTCAACATCAACGAACTTGCCAATGCCGTCAAGTCGGTGGTTCTGCCGGGCGAACACATGACCATCAACATCTTCCAGGAGGGCAAGGAGTACGGTCAGGGCGTGGGGTACATGGACGACGGCACAATGGTGGTGGTGGAAAACGGCAAGGATCACATTGGCGAATACAAGGAAGTGGTGGTCACCAAAGTTTTGCAAACCGCCGCCGGGCGCATGATTTTTGCCCGCGTGGAAGAAGAAAACGGGAAGAAGAAAAAACAGCCATGATTCGAATCTACAACACCCTCACCCGCAAAAAAGAAGAATTTCAGACCCTCGAACCGGGCGTCGTCAAGATGTACGTCTGCGGCGTCACGGTCTACAACGACGCCCACGTCGGTCATGCCATGTCGGCGCTGGTGTTCGACATCATCCGCCGCTACCTCGAATATCGCGGCTACCAGGTCAGGCACGTCATGAACTACACCGATGTGGACGATAAAATCATCAACCGCGCGCGGCAATTGGGCGAAGACCCGCTCAAACTCTCCCAGCGTTACATCGAAGACTACGCCAACGACCTGCGCAGTCTCAACGTCCTGCCGCCCACCTCCACGCCGCAGGTCAGCAAGACCATGCCGCACATCATCCAATTCATCGAGGGGCTTATCGAAAAAGGCTACGCCTACGCCGCCCCCAACGGCGACGTGTACTTCCGCGTCACCCGCGACGAAGACTACGGCAAACTCTCCGGGCGCAAACTGGACGACATGCAAGCCGGCGCCCGCATCGAAGTGGAAGAAGCCAAAGAACACCCCATGGACTTCGCCCTCTGGAAAGCCGCCAAACCGGGCGAAATCTCCTGGGACAGCCCTTGGGGCAAGGGACGCCCCGGCTGGCACATCGAATGCTCCGCCATGAACCTCGCCGAACTCGGCGAACAGATTGACATTCATGGCGGCGGCAACGACCTCATCTTCCCGCACCACGAAAACGAAATCGCCCAAACCGAATCCTACACCGGCAAACCCTTCGCCCGCTACTGGGTGCACAACGGCATGCTTCAACTCGGCGGCGAGAAGATGTCCAAATCGCTCGGCAACATCGTCCCCATCAAAGAATTTCTCAAACAGCGCGACGCTGACGTCATGCGGATGCTGGTGCTGATGGGATCGTACCGCGCGCCCCTCATCTTCAGCGAAGAAACGCAGGACGCCGCCGAAAAATCGCTGGAGCGCCTCAAGACCGCCCTGCGGCCCGCCTCGCCCTCCGCAAGCGGACTCTCCGCTGAAGCCGCCTCTGCCCTCGCCGCCCAGGCAGAATCCACAAAGCAAGCCTTCATCGAAGCGATGGACGACGACTTCAACACCCCGCTTGCCCTTGCCGCGCTCTACGAACTGGTCAAAGCCATTAACACCGCCCGCGATAACGGCGCCACCGACGCGCAACTCCAGCCCGCCCAGTCCATGCTCCGCGAATTGACCGGGGTGCTGGGTTTGCGCCTGCAGGAAAAACAAGGCTCCGGCGATGCCGACAAATTCATTGACCTGCTCGTGGAAGTGCGCAGCGAAATTCGCAAACAAAAATTATGGGCGCTCTCCGACCTGATCCGCGACCGGCTCAAAGAGCTCGGCGTCACCATCGAAGACGGCAAAGACGGCACGAAGTGGCGGTGGAGTTAAGCTCGGTAAAGAGAAAGCCGTCGCGTGTGACAGTTTCGCCAACTTGAATTGAAATGGGGCGCTTGAACATGGGACCATCAAAGCAGAAGGTGTGGAATTCGCCGTTCTCGCCGCAGGGGTCAACGCTTTCGGCAAGTTCGCGCAACAGGTGTTCATCATAGAAACGGCCCGCCAAGGCGGAATCGAGTTGTTTGGGGTCAATGGTGACAAGGATGGCACGCAAGCCGCCGGCAAGCATCTCTTCGGCGAGGGCTTTTGTATTGCTGCGTGTGCGCCAAATCGGGAAGAGCGGCTGAATGCCCGTGCCTGCCATCATCCGCTCGCGGTAGGCGCGGATGTCTTCCAGGAACAGGTCGCCAAACGCCGCATGGGTCACGCCTGCGCCGCGGGCGCGTTGGATGACCGCGCGCATTCGCGCCTCGTATTCCTCGTTCGAGCAGGGGAAGGGCAGCGGCACAGACCAAAGCGGAAGGTCTGCCGCTTCCGCTTGTTTTTGCACCAGTTCCATGCGCACGCCATGCATGGCAACACGGTTGTTTGTTTCGTTGAAGGTGGTAAGCAAGCCGGCAACCTCCACACCGGTCTGCTGGCGGAGGATGTGCAGCGCCCAGGCGCTGTCTTTGCCTGAAGACCAGGAGAGCAATACACGCTTCATGGGGCGTCCTGCGCGGTGCGGAGAATCTCAGCGTGCAGCCATTGGGCGGCTTTCATCATGGAAGGTCCATCGTGGATGATGTTGTGCGGCGGGGAAATATCCGCCTGAACGGTGGGGATGGTCCAGCCGCGCTCACGGGCGAGATCGGCGGCTTGGACAGGCAGTTCCGGTTCGGAATAGACGAGGAAAATGTCGGGGCGGCGGCGCTGCACTTCGGCGAGGTTGAGTTCGAGGTAGCCTTTGCGCACGCCGCCGAAGATGTTTTCGCCGCCTGCTGCTTGAATGAGGTCGTGGATAAAGGTCAGCCCGCCAGCCATGCGGACGTGTTTGCCGAACCAGATTTCAGCGTAGATTCGCGGTTTGGGGGTCGGGGAATCCGCTTCGAGGTCCAGAAAGAGGCGCTGCCAGTTGCGGATGAGGAGGCGGGCGGCGGGGAGGTCATCCACCAGCGCGCCGAGCGCCATCACGTTTTCGAAAATCCCATGCAGGCTGTTGGGTAAAGGCAGGACATAGACGGGCAAGCCGGCTTTGTGAAGTTTGCGCGCCAGCCCGCGCTGAACGCCGCTGGTGATGAGGATGAGGTCGGGTTGAACGGCGCGCAGTTCGGTTTCGTCCACTTTGAGGTAGTCGCCGACAATGGGAGCGTGGAGTTGCGGCGTGAAGTTGGGGCACCAGATGGAGACGCCGGCAATGGACTCGCCGCAGCCCATGTGGACGAGCGCTTCGGTGAGCCCCGAGGCGAGGGAGACGATGCGGCGGGGCGTTTCGGGAATGTTGACAAAATCGCTGAGGGGATCGCAGTAGATTTTCATAGTCTGATGGTCTGATAGTCTCATAGTCTGATAGTCGGATAGCAAGCGGCGTTTGCGTTCCAGCGTAGGTTGCGCTCTCTTGCGCAAGCGGCGTTTGCGTTCCGGCGTAGGTTGCGCTCTCTTGCGCAAGCGGCGTTAGAGAACGCCGAGTACGCGGTTATCGGAACGCCGAGTACGCGGTTATCGGAACGCCGAGTACGCATGTATGCCGAGTACGCAGGTATGCCGAGTACACGGTTTGTGATTTCCCATCATCCTTGCTCCTCTCTCGATGGAAGAGACGCTGTGAGGGCGGCAAGGAGGGAGGCGAGGGTGGGGTGGTCGCTTTGCCCGTGCGGGGTGGTGAGGCGCCAGTGACCCGAATCCAGCACGTCCACGTGGACAGGGCGGCGGATGCCGTTGTTGTGGACTTCATAGCCGATGCGTTCGAGGGCGCGCCAGGTCCAGGCGAGGGCAACGCCGTCGCGGTCGCCGTGCAGGCTGATGGGTCCGCAGGTGGGTTGATGGACGAGGAAGGCGCCTCGGGTATGGTCGAACTCGATGCCTTCGCTTTGGAAGACGCGGGCAAGCGCGCCGCTCAGGGCGAGTTCTTCGGGCAAGCCGATGTGCAGGTCGCCGTGCGAGGAGAGCAGCCAGAGTTTGTCGGCGATGCGCAGAGCGAGGTCGAGGTCGTGAGTGGAGAGCAGGATGGCGCAGTTGGTCTCGCGGGAGAGGCGTTTGAGGAGTTGGAGGAGTTCGACGCGGCGGGGCAGGTCGAGAAAGGCGGTGGGTTCGTCGAGCAGAAGGAGTTGCGGCTCTTGGGCGAGGGCGCGGGCGATCATCACTTTTTGACGTTCGCCGTCGCTGAGTTCGTGGATGGGACGGGCGGCAAAGGCGAGGGTGCCGGTGAGACGCATGGCGCGCTCGATGACCGCTTCATCCTGGACCGTGAGCCTGCCCAGCCAATCGGTATGCGGATGCCGCCCCAACGCGACGAGGGCATACGCCGAGAGATTGCCCGCTTCCACCCTGCCTGTCAATACTACAGCCAGTTGTTTCGCCAGTTCGAGGGCGGGGATGGAGAACAGGTCGGCATCTGCCAATCTTACCGTGCCTGAGAGCGGTTTCTGCATACCCGCCAGCGTGCGCAGCAGCGTGGATTTGCCTGCGCCGTTCGGTCCGATGAGGCAGACCATTTCGGCGGGGCGCAGTTCCAGGTTCAGGTTCGAGGCGATG
>DAOUBY010000168.1:0-9001 GCA_034432325.1 Anaerolineales bacterium | reverse complement strand
TTCACGAAAGCGCGTATTTGGCGGTCTCTACCGCCGAATTTGCGCTAGAGAGCGCAAGTTACGCAGGGTTTTCGTGATCTACTGAAATTTTGTGATTGCGTGTAACATCTCGGCGTCTGCCCATCTCATTTTCATCGCGGCTCGATGTTCTCCGCAAAATCCGGTTTTTTGTTGCGGGCGATCATCCGGCCAATCAGCGCGCCGGCAGGAGCGGCAAACACAAAAGCCAGCACGGCAGATGCAATCACTCCAATTCCTGTAACAATACCTATCCAGATGAACGCATAAGTCACCGGGTCTTCCTTGACCACATCCCCGTTCGCATCCACGCACTGCATCACATAAGCGGTGCTGGGTTGAGGATTGCCAAACTCATCGTTGCTGGTCGTTGCATACGTACGGAATCTGGCAGTCGTTCCGTCCGGACAAATCAGCGGCTCCAGAATCTGCAAAGCGAACGGAGTTACCGAGGAAAGACCTCCCATCATCATCCCTGCCGGTATCAAACAGGAACCGAGAAGCCCAAAAACAATAAACCAGATGAGGCAGCCCGACACAGCGCCCGCTTTTGTAGATTTCATGGTGTCTCCTTCTTGTGACATAGGACTTACGCAAAACTTTGAGTAGAGCGCGTTCTCCAACGCGCTGGACAGGTAATTGGCGTTAGAGAGTGTTTTGAAATTCATGTTCCAACCACAGATGAACACAGATAAATTGGATTTACAAGGTAATTTCATCACGTTTTTCTTCAGAATCAGTGTTCATCCGTGTTCATCTACGGTAAACCCCGATTTATAAAACACTCTCTTAGAGACCGCCGATTACGCGTAAGTCCTATGACAATTATCTGCCAATAAAATGAATTTTGCCGTCTCTTGCGAGAGTATAATGCAATTGTTAGACAAATTTCAGGAGGACCCATGACCACCATTGACCTGACCGTGCATCCCGACCGCCGGGCGCGCGCCATTCAACGTGCGCGCGAGCGCAACATCATCATCCCCACCTATGCCCAGATGAAAGACCCCTCCAAAATTCCCGCGAAAATCAAGGAAGAATTGAAGGACATCGGGCTTTGGGACATTCACCCCCGCAACCTTTTCCGTATTACCTGGCACAATCAGCCCACCGCTTCCGGCGGAACATTTGGCGGAGTCAATTACCTCGAACTTCCCTCCACGCTGACGGGCGTCCCGGCGCGCATCATCGTGCTGATTGGCAAATGGTTTCCGACCGGCGCGCACAAAGTCGGGGCGGCGTTCAGTTGTCTCGTGCCGCGCCTGGTCACAGGTCAGTTCGACCCGACGACGCAAAAAGCAGTCTGGCCCTCCACGGGGAATTACTGCCGCGGCGGCGCATACGATTCCGCTTTGCTGGCGTGCGAGTCCATCGCCATCCTGCCCGAAGGCATGTCCAAAGAACGGTTCGAATGGCTTGCCAGAGTTGCTGGAGAAGTCATCAAAACGCCCGGCTCCGAATCGAACGTGAAGGAAATCTTCGACAAGTGCAAGGAACTGCGCGCCTCCGGCGAAGACCTGATGATCTTCAACCAGTTCGAAGAATTCGGCAACTACCTCTGGCACTACGAAGTGACGGGGCATGCAATGGAAGAAGTGTTGAAACAGGTCATGGGTCCGCATGACCGTTACCGCGGCATGGCATCTGCCACCGGTTCGGCCGGGACGATTGCCAGCGGCGACTACATGAAGCAGTTGTTCCCTGATTCAAAGATCGTCGCCAGCGAGGCGCTGCAATGCCCGACCCTGCTCGAAAATGGATTCGGCGCCCACCGCATCGAAGGCATCGGCGACAAGCACGTGCCGTGGATTCACAACGTCAAAAACACCGATGTCGTCGTTGCCATTGACGATAACGCCGTGGTGAACCTTGCCCGCCTCTTCAACGAGGAAAGCGGACGCGCCTATCTCGCCGAACAGGGCGTTCCCGAGTCTCTCATCTCCCATCTCGATCTCCTCGGTTTCTCCGGCATCTCCAATGTTCTGTCTGCCATCAAAACCGCCAAATACTACGAGATGGGCGGGAACGACATCATGCTCACCGTGCTGACCGACTCGATGGAACTCTACCGCTCGCGTCTGCATGAGATGAGGGAGGAATACGGCGAATATACCGAACGCGATGCCGCCGCCGACTTTGCCCGCTACCTGCACGGTCAAACCACCGACAACCTGCTCGAACTGCGTTACACCGACCGCCGCCGCGTCCACAACCTGAAATACTACACCTGGGTCGAACAGCAGGGCAAAACCTACGAAGAAATTCAACAGCAATGGTACGAACCAAACTACTGGACCGACGTGCAAAAACAGGCGGACGAAATTGACCAACTGATCGTGGAGTTCAACAAGGAGGTGGGCTTGATCTAACCCCCTTGACAACCTCCCGCCGCAATTTTTAAAATTTTCTCCAACATCACACGATTGGAGGTGCCGTATGGGTTATCGCACTCGCCGCAGACACGAACTCCTGCGCAGACGGCACCGCCGCGAAAAAATCGAAAAATTGAAGAAGAAACTTACAGCGGCGGCAAAGTCTGAGCGGGAGAAACTGATTGCGAAAATCCACCGCATCAGTCCTTTTGAACCCATCCCTGAAAAATAACCTTTGATTTCGTAGAAAGTGGAAAGTAGGGAGTAAAATCCAATGGCTGCTTTCCACTTTCTACTTTCCACCCTCCACGTCACATGCCCCTTTCCCCCGCATCTCTCATCCTCGTCTGCCTGCTTCCCTCGCCTCGAGACCTGGACATTGCGCGCCTCTTCGGCTGGTACCGCATTCCGCTTCGCACCGCGCCGAAAGTTGTCGCGGTGGACTACCTGGCTTTTTACCAGCCCTCAGCCTTTGCCGAGCGCGGCGGGCGGATCGAATACATCGCCCCTGTGCGCGGACACGAACTGACCACGCGCGCCGAACTGCTCAAAGACGAAGCCGACCATCCGCGCGCAAGGGAGGAATATTACAAAATCCAAATCGGCGCGTTGGAAAAACTGCCTCAAGCCATCCGCGCCGACAAGTGGAAGCGCCTGACCTTCCTCTACACCACAGGAGAATACCTGCTCAAAGCCAAATCCCTCAACGATCTGGTCGTGGACGGCGGCGAGCGTCAACTACTCTGGCGCTCCCTGCGCGAACGGGCGGAGAACAGTCAACTCTACAAGACCGACCTCCCCGATGCTGATATTCCGCCCGAAGTGTTGATTGCGCTGCTGGGGATAAGGGAAATGCAGCCACCCTACGAGACAAAGGAGCAATCCGATGGCGATTTTGATTAAAAACGGGACGCTTGTCACCGCCTCTGAAACCTTTCAAGCAGACCTTCTCATCGAAGGCGAGACCATCTCCCGCATTGGAGCCAGCCTCCAGCACCCCAGCGCAGACATCATTGACGCCAGCGGTAAACTCATCCTGCCCGGCGGCGTGGACCCGCACGTGCACCTCGACCTGCCCATGTTTGGCACGGTCTCGTCAGATGACCATTACACCGGTCATAAAGCCGCCGCGTTCGGCGGGACGACGACTGCGATGGATTTTGTCGTTCTGGAAGATAAAGGCTTTCAATATTCTGTGGACATCTGGATGAAGATGGCTGAGAAAGCCGCGATTGACTACTCCTTCCACATGAACCTGACGAAGTTCAACCCGATCATCGCGAAGGAGATCCCGTCCCTGCGTGAGATGGGCATTACCACGCTCAAGGTGTTCACCGCCTACAACGGACGCCTCCGCATTGACGACGGCAGCATCTTCCGCGCCATGCAGATTGCCCGCGACAACGGCATGCTGGTCATGGCGCACTGCGAGAACGGCGATGTCATCGAAACGCTGACAGAGCAGGCATTAGCCGCGGGTCACACCTCCCCCGAATGGCATGCGCGGACGCGTCCGGCCTGGGGGGCGGTGGAGGCTGTTTTGCGGCTGGCAGGCATGGCGTCGGCGGCAGATGCGGCGGTGTATATCGTCCACATGAACGCAGGCGGCGAAGTGGATATGCTCCAGTATGCCCGCGAGCGCGGCGTCAAAGTGATGGGGGAGACGTGTCCGCAATATCTGTTCTTCACGATTGACGACCTGCGCAGACCCGACGGCGCAAAGTGGATCTGTTCGCCGCCCATGCGCACCAAGGAGGATAACGCGCGGTTGTGGGAAGGGTTGTCGCAGGGGATTTTGCAGACGGTCGGCACGGATCATTGCCCCTTCTTTTTCGACGGGACCAAGCCCATCGTCTATGAAGGAAGCGAGATTGCCATCCCCGGCAAGGAATTGGGCAGGGACGACTTCACCAAAATCCCGAACGGCTTGCCGGGCATTCAGGATCGTATGCCGGTATTGTGGACAACCGGCGTGCGGGCGGGAAAGATCACCGCGAATCAATTTGTCGCTTACACGAGTACGAACCCGGCGAAGATTTTCGGTTTGTATCCGCGCAAGGGCGCATTGCTCGAAGGTGCGGATGCGGATGTTGTGATTTGGGACCCCGAAAAGAAAGTGAAGTATGGCGTGGCGATGTCGCATCAGCGCACGGACTATAACCTGTACGAAGGCTGGGAGTTGACCGGCTACCCCGAAAAGGTGTTCCTGCGCGGGCAGTTGATTGTGGACGGCGATGCGTGGAAGGGCAGGCGCGGGATGGGAAAGTTTTTGAAGAGGGGCGAGGGTGAGGCGCTCTGAATTTTCAGATGTATCTTCCTCCCATAAAATCTTGCATTTCCCGCCTGATGTTTTCGATCATCTTCAGGCGGGATTCTTTTTTCAGGCGAAACCCGGCTTCCTGCGCAACAGGTTGAAGGAGCAGGTAGAGCATGTCATCCTTGACCAGAACTTCTTTGGGAGGGAAACCCTGCGCCAGCATCTCCACAACGACTGCGGGAACCTGCGACCACATGGCTTCCATGGAGGGGAGGGGCGTCAACATGTCAAAGCCTGCTATCATGCCGCTCTCGTGATCTGCCACCATTAACATGAAGGGGAAGAATGGTCTTTCTTTGGCTTTCTCCTGCACAGGCTCCAACATCATGTACAGGTCAATTTCCAGCGTCATCTTCCCCGGCGTCATTCTGCGAAGATGTTCGAGCGCCTCTTCGTTCATTATGAGATCGAGCGTTATTTCCCGGCGGAAAACGATGTGCTGTACGCTGTCCTCCCACTTGTCGTTTTTCTTCACGCGCACAAGGTAATCATGCAGGGTGTCAGTTGGCATGAGAATGGAAGGGTCTTCCTTGAAGCGCGGCGCGATCTCCAGCAATTGCTCCAACGCGCAGATGAGTATTTCGGCTTCTTCTTTTTCGATATGCCAGGGGAAGCAGCCGGGACGGTAACTGCGGAAGAGGGGCCAGGCGTTTGCGCCGCGAAATTTGAGCCCCAGTTGTTTCATCACCTCACGGTCTTCTTTGGCGACATTCTCGCGGTCTTCGAAGGATGCCTGCACTTGCGGAATTTGCAGGACAAGTTCCGGCGGAGCGCTATATCCCTGTTCTTGAATGTTCCAAAATCCGCCCAGTCCCTTTGCGCCCTGATAGACGGCAATGGCAAAATGCTCGCCCAGCATACCCATCACGCTGACAAAGCCCAGGTCGCCGCTTGCGGGCATTTGAACGCCGAAGATGTCGTCCTCTCCCATCCATTCCCACGGCGCAAGTTTCTTGACCTGCGCCATCAGGTCATACAATCTTTTCCATTGTTCGAGCGTTGGCGGGTTTTTCTTTGCCATGTTCGTTAATCCTTTTCTCTTCCAGCAGTTCCTTTAGTCTTGGGTGTTCCGCATACACCCCGCGATATGTCTCCGGCAGCAGCGCCGCAATGCGACACATGATTTCGTCGGTGTATTGCTTGAGCGCCTCGTCGCGGTTCTCTTTGGGGAGCGGAGGCAGGGTAAAGGCAGGTCCCGCAGTGACCGTCATGCGGGTCCGTTTGAAGCGTTTGAGATTGTCGAGCAGAACTTTGTCTTCGGTTCCGGTCAGGGCAACGGGGACGATCGGGCGGTTCAATTTTGTCGCCAGATAACTGACGCCCGGTTTCGCTTCAATCAGCGAACCGACGCGCGAGCGCGTCCCCTCCGGGGCGATGACCAGGATGTTGTTCGCCTCCATTAACTTGATGACCTTGCGCAGGGTCTTGACATCCGGGTTGTAGCGGTCAATAAAAATCAGGTTGAAATATTTGCTCAGCCAGCGGAACAATGCCACCTTTTCCCACTTCTCCGCCACCAGCACAAACATATCCCAATTATCGAGCGCATAGAACGCCATCGGCGCATCCACAATGCCAAGATGATTGGTGGCAATGACAAAACTGCCTTCTTGGGGGAGGTGTTCGTAACCGCTCACCTCCACGCGCGCCACCAGATTGAACAACGCCCGAATCAGCCAGCGCAGAAAATATTTCATGCCTTCAACAGTTCCTTCAAGCGCGGATGGTCTGCGTACACGCCGCGATATTTTTCGGGGAGCATTGCGCCAATGCGGCACATGATTTCATCGGTTGCCTTGCGCATTGCCTCCTCGCGTCCCTTGCCTTTGGGGATTTCGATGGGAAACGGCTCTCCGGCAGTGGCTGTAATTCTGGAACGGCGCAGCCGCTTCAGATTCTGGACGATGAGGCGGTCTTCTGTGCCGGTCACCGCCACCGGGATGACCGGATAACCGCTCTTTGCCGCCAGAAACGCGACGCCCATCTTTCCCTCCTGCAGCGCCTCCGTCTTGGACCTCGTGCCTTCCGGCGCAATGACCAGCAGTCCGCCCCGTTCCATTCTCTCCAAAATCTGCCGCAGGGCGGAATAATCTGCCTCGAAGCGGTTGAGCCAGATGCCGTTGGCGGCGCGGCCCAGCGCGCCAAAAATCGGATGGTTCTTATACTTCTCGGCAATCGGCATGATGATGTCTTCGCGGTCAATTACCGCCATCAGCACCGCCGTATCCAGCCTGCCCAGGTGATTCGCCGCAATGATGGCGTTCCCCTGGGGCAGGTGTTCCAGTCCGCGCACCTCGATGCGCGCAATCAACTTCATCACAAATCGGACAATGGAGCGTAGTGTTCGGTATTTCATTCCGCCAATTGTACAACAAGCCGGCAAAATAAAACGGACGGTTGTCCGTCCGTTCGATGTTTCGCGGCGTCGAAGTTACTTCCACAAATAATCGCTGCTGTTTTTTCTGGATGCCTGTTCCCTGCCGTATTTTTCGAAAATACGTTGGAAAATCATCATGTCGCTGGGCGCCATGTTGATGATTTCGAAGCCCACATTGAAGGAGGTCGGGTCAATGTGATCGGGGCGGCACCACTTGCTGCGGGCAACGAAGACCATCGTCGTCTTGTCCGCCACATCCGCCGTCAGGTCAATTTGCATGCGAAAATCCACCCCCGCTGGAATCTGTTTCGGGCAATCCAGTTTGAAACCGCCCGTGCTGATGTCTGAAAGATAACCGATAATCTGTTTGGTCGCTTCATCTTTGACCTGCATGTAGTAGGTAAATTCACGCCGGTCTTTTTTTCGTTTGTCAGCCATGAGACACGCTCCTTTCCATCGTCGCCGCTTTGGCTGGTATAAACAGTCATCCGCCCCAATCCTCTACTCCGACGGAAACAAAACCGTCACTGCAGCGCTTTTATTTTACTCCGCTTTTAGGATGTGAGTGATAATCGTCGCGCCCGAGCCGCCGATGTTCTGCGCCATGCCGACCTTCGCGCCCTCCACCTGCGTTTCTCCGCATTCGCCGCGCAGCTGCTGCACGACCTCCACAATCTGATACATGCCGGTTGCACCCACAGGGTGACCGCGCGCCTTCAGCCCGCCGCGCGTGCAGATGGGCAGGCGTCCCTGCGGGCTGATTTCACCCTCCAGCCCCAGCCGCACGCCCTGACCTCGTTCCGCAAACCCGCACGCCTCCAGCGAAAGCGCCGCCATAATCGAAAATGCATCGTGCAATTCGAACACGTCAATCTCATCCCTGGCAACGCCCGCCATCGCATACGCCCGCCGCGATGACTCATATGCTGCGGTAAGGAACAACGGGTCTTTTCTTGAATGGACGGCAATCGTATCGGTCGCAGACGCCGAACCTGCCACCACCACCCTGGGCTTTCCCTTCACTGAAGCCACCCGCTCCGCCGGCACGATGACCGCCGCCGCCGCCCCATCGCCAATGGGCGACGCATCCAGCAGATTGATCGGCGTGGCAACCATGCTCGACTTTTCGAATTTTTCCACCGTCACCCGTTCGTGCAGGCGGGCAAAGGGGTTGTGCATGGCGTTCTCATGCGCGTTGATCGAAAACGGCGCAAAATCGGCGTGCTTCCAGCCGAATTCGTGCATGTATCGCCGCATAATGAGCGCGTTCAAGCCGACAAACGAAATACCCTGCTCCACTTCATAATCTGCATCTGCGGCGGTGGCAAGGGCAGAGGTGACCTCGCGTCCGGGCTTGTCGGTCATCTTTTCCACGCCCACCACCAGCGCCGATTCGACGTCGCCGGCGGCAACCGCCATCAGCGCAGACCGAAACGCCGCCGCCCCCGAAGCGCAGGCGGATTCCACTTTGACGGCTTCCTGCCCCCACAACCCGATCCAATCCGAAAAGAATGTCCCAAGTTGATTTTGCCCGTTCACCATGGGCGAGAGCATGTTACCGACAAAGAGCGCATCCACCCGCTCCATGCCGGCGTCCTGCATGGCGGCAAAGGCGGCATTGCCCCCGATCTCGCGCAGGGAAAGTTCCCAGTGCTCGTCGATCTTTGTCTGACCGATCCCAAGAATGGCAATTTTTCTCATTTTAACTCCGGGGATATTTTAACCGACAGCGCTCTCATCTTCTATCAGATCCTCGCTTTCGAACTGGTTTCGTGCTTCGTAACTCACCGTACGCAATAGGGCAAGATTTTGCGATTGTCCGAATTATTTGATCTCTTGCACAAGTCAACCGGCGTTAGAGAACGCCTCCTGCGCCAGAGCGTATTGTGCGCTCTCTGGCGCACTTTCGCAAGAGGT
>DAOUBY010000167.1:0-9131 GCA_034432325.1 Anaerolineales bacterium | reverse complement strand
TTTTCGCCCTGCTTTGCGCGCGGCTTATCCTGAAATCCTGTCTATCCTGTTTGTTTTTTAGCCTGAAACCAGACTTTGAGAAAGCCATGTCAGGGGTTCTGGTTATACTTGACATTTGAAGCGCAACTAGATATTATATCTAATATCTAATTATGCTTACCGACACCTACACCCCCCGTCAACTACGCTCATTCGTCGCTGAACGGCTGCGCGCCGCCATCCTGGAAGGGCGCTACAAACCCGGCGAGTGGCTGCGGCAGGAAAGACTGGCGCAGGAACTCAACGTCAGCCAGATGCCGGTGCGCGAGGCGCTCAAAGAATTAGCCGCTGAAGGGCTGGTGGAACACGTCCCCTATCGCGGCGCCCGCGTGGTGGCTTTTTCCGTCGAAGATATCGAAGACCTGTATCAGCAGCGCGCCTTTCTCGAAGGGCGCGCTGCCGCTTTTGCGGCGCAGCACATTCCCGCCGCCGAACTCGCCGAATTGCGCCGCATGGCTGACGAAATGGCTGCCTTGCCCGCAGAACGGATCGCAGAGTACCGCCGGTTGAACCGCGAGTTCCATCAGCGCATCTTCCGCGCCAGCGGGCGCGAGTACCTCGTCCGCACGTTGACGCAGATGTGGGAAGCCTTTCCCACCATGCTGATCGGCAATTACGCCATCACCGCCGCCCAGCCGCTGCCGCAGCGCGACGAGCAGGATCACCGTGAACATCTTGCCATTCTGGATGCGCTGGAGGCGCGGGATGGCGAAGCCGCTGCCGAAGCCATGCGCGCCCATATCCTCTCCGCGGCGCACAACCTGATCGCTTCTTTGCGAGGTCAGCCATGACCCTGCTGATGCCAATGGGCGGCGCGCTCGATGAACGCGACGAGGCGGTCGTTTTGAAGGAATTTCTGCGGCGCGCCGGCGGCGATCAGGCGCGCATCCTGGTCTTTCCGCAGGCTTCGCAGCGCAAAGAGGCGGGGGAAGAGTTGACCCGCCTGTTCCGCGAATGGGGTGCGGGCGAGGCGCTCTCGCTCGAATTCCGCAGCCGCAGCCAGGCGGACGAAGAGGACAATCTGCGCGCCGTCCGCCGCGCCAGCGGCATCTTCTTTGGCGGGGGAGCGCAGTTACGCCTGGCATCCCTGCTGGGCGGGACGCGTCTGGAAGCCGAGTTGCTCGCCGCCTTTCGCACCGGCGTCATCGTCGGCGGGACGAGCGCCGGCGCATCCATCCTCTCCAAAACCATGATCGCCCTGGGCAAAAGCGGACCTACGCCGCGCTTCGGGTTGCTGCACCTGTCGCCCGGGCTGGGCTTCACCGACCGCTTCATCTTCGACCAGCACTTCCGCCAGCGCGACCGCCTGGGACGCCTGACCTACGCCGTCTGCTCTCATCCCGGCGTCCTCGGCATTGGCATTGACGAAAATACCGCCGCTCTCATCGAGGACGAGAACCGCCTCACCGTTTATGGAGCGGGTGCGGTGACCGTGGTGGACGGGCGGAGGATCGAAGCCTCCACCCTGCCCGAGGTCGAATCGCCCGCTCCGATTGCCGTCTCTCACCTCATCGTCCACGTCCTGACCGCCGGCTGCTCCTTCGAGCGCGAAAGCGGACGGGCATTCCTCCCGGCGCTAAGCCTGGTGGAAGACTGAGTCACTAACGTTACGCAGTTCATTCGTGGCGCGACATTCATGCCGCTTCAGTCTGCGGAATGAATTCCCCCGTGGCGCGACATTCATGTCGCTTAAGACTGCGGAATGAATTCCGCACTACGGATGAATGAGTCAAATCCAATTCACAAAGGAGAAGAAAAATGAAACCGTTCAAGTTCGTTTGGGCTGTCGTGCTTGCGCTGGCGCTGCTCCTTTCCGCCTGCGGAGGCAAGACTCCCGTCCCCCCCTCCTCTGCCCCGGCGCAGGAGACGCCCGCCACGATGGAAACTGCGGCGCCCACCGCCGCTGCCGGAGGTCCCGCCCAAGGCGGCACGGTGATCATCGGCACGCCGCAGGAGCCGCAAATTCTCAACACCTTGTTGAGCGGCGCCTCGATTGAGGACGCGGTCATCTCGCTCTACATCGAGGGACTCGTCCAGGTCAACGAGAAGGGCGAGTACGTGCCGGTGCTGGCAAAAGACCTGCCGGAAGTCTCCGAAGACGGGCTGGTGCTCACCTACCATTTGCGCGAGGGCGTCAAATGGTCCGACGGGCTGGATTTCACCTGCGAGGACGTGGTCTTCACCTACAACGGCATCATGTCCGACCTTTCGCAGGTCAGCACCTCCGGCTACCGCCTGATTGACACCATCGAATGCCCCGACCCGCTGACCGTGGTGGTCACCTTCAGCGAGGTGTATGCGCCCTATCTGCGATTGTTCGCCTATCTGGTGCCGCGCAACGCCGGCGAGATTGACCAGATGGAAACCTGGGCGTACAACCAGAAGCCCACCGGCACGGGTCCCTTCGTGCTGGAGGAATGGGCGCCGGGCGATCACCTGACCTTCGTCCGCAATCCGTACTTCCGCGAAGAGGGCAAGCCCTACCTGGACAGCGTCATCATCAAAATCCTGCCCTCGCGCGAGGCGGGGGTGCAGTTGCTCAAGACCGGCGAGATTCAAGCCCTGTGGGACCTGACCGAAGCGGATTTCCCGGCGCTGGAGCAAATGGCAGCCGACGGCGTCTCGTACGTCAGCGTGCCGAACGGCGACATTGAGCAACTGGTGCTGAACTTCGGCGCCAATGACGGCAGCGCGCCCGCCGACCCAGCCCAGAACCCGCATCCGATTCTGTACGATCTGCGCGTGCGCCAGGCGATTCAATACGCCATTGACAAACAGAAGATCGCCGACACCCTGCTCTACGGAAACGTGAAACCCGGCACCTCGGTGCTTTCGTTCGGTCAATATGCCTGCGATCTGCCGGTCAGCGAGTACAATCCCGAAAAAGCCAAAGCCCTGCTCGATGAAGCCGGCTGGAAGCCGGGCTCCGACGGCATCCGCGAGAAAGACGGCGTGCGCATGAGCCTGAAGATCGCCACCACCACCGGCAATCAACTGCGCGAACAGACCGAACAGGTGCTGGTGGAAATGCTCAAACAGGTCGGCATCGAACTGGTCATCGAGAACGTGCCTTCGGATGTGCTCTTTGCCGGCTGGGAAAGCGATGGGATGCGCGATAAGGGCAAGTTCGACATCGTGATGTATACCACCGGCCCCTACATCTTCGCCCCCGACAGCCACCTCTACAGCAACTACCACAAGGATTCCATCCCCACCGCCGAGAACGAAGGCAGCGGCGCCAACTTCAGCCGCTACATCAACGACCAGGTCTCTGCCTGGATTGACGAAGCCTCCCTCACCACCGACAACGCCAAACGCCACGAACTCTTCTGCAAGGCGGCTGCCCAAATCAACCAGGACATCCCGCGCATCTACCTCTACGACCGCCTGTCCATCACCGCCTACCGCACCGAATTCCACAACCTGAGCATTTCGCCCTCCTTCGTGGACTTCGCCTGGAACGCCAAAGAGTGGTGGCTGCAGCCGTAGAGCGCAATTCATTTTGCCGGCTCACCGATGGGCACCTACTTCCTTCGTCGTCTGCTGCAGGCCGTGTTGACCTTGCTGGTGATCAGCATGGTCATCTACGGCCTGCTTTCCACCGTCCCCGGCGGCTTCATGACCGTGTACAACACCCGCGACGACATGACCCCCGAAGACCTGGCGCGCATCCGCGCCAAATTCGGGCTGGATCAGCCGCTGCCCGTGCGCTACCTGAAGTGGCTGGGCGCCACCCTGCAGGGCGACCTGGGACGTTCCATGACCAGCAAGCGCCCGGTGATTGATGAAATCGGCGACCGCCTGCCAAACACCCTGCTGCTCATGGGCGTCTCGCTGCTCACCACCTTGCTGGTCGCCGTTCCGCTGGGCATCCTCTCGGCGGTCAAAAAGTACTCCCTCTTCGATCACATCGCCACCACGCTGGCTTTTGCCGGGCAGTCTTTGCCGGTCTTCTGGTTTGGGCTGCTGCTCATCATCGTCTTCGCCGTCACCCTGCGCGGCGCGGATGGACGTCCGCTGCTGCCCGGCGCCGGGATGTACACCCTGGGGCAGCCGTTCTCGCTCGCCGACCGCATCCGCCACCTCATCCTGCCGGTCACCATGCTCACCATCGTCTCGGCAGCCGGTTACATGCGCTACCTGCGCTCCTCCATGCTGGACGTTGTCAACCAGGATTACATCCGCACGGCGCGCGCCAAAGGACTGCACGAGCGCGGGGTGATTTACAAACACGCCCTGCGCAATGCCCTCATCCCGCTGGTGACCCTGGTCGGGCTCGACCTGCCCTCGCTCTTCGGCGGCGCGCTCTTCACCGAGACCATCTTCGCCTGGCCGGGCGTGGGGCGGCTGTATTTCAACGCCGCCCTCAAAACCGATTACCCCATGGTGATGGCGATCCTGATGATCGAAGCCGCGCTCATCATCCTCTCCAGCCTGCTGGTGGATTTCCTCTACGCCATCCTCGACCCGCGCATCCGCCTCTCCTGAGCCGCCATGTCCTCCGCTCCCGAATCTTCCTCCCTGCTGCTGTTCTTTTGGAAGCGCTTCCGCAAGCACCGCATGGCGCTGCTCGGCGGATGGATTACATTGCTGCTTGCCGTGCTGATCGCTTTTGCGCCCTTCTTCTCTCCCCACGACCCGATGACCCAGGACCTGCTCAACCGTTTCCAGCCCCCCTCCGCCGAACACTGGATGGGCACCGACGACCTCGGGCGCGACCTGTGGGCGCGCGTCCTCTACGGCGGGCGCATCTCCTTCAGCGTCGGGCTGGTGGCGATGGCGGTCTCCATTGGGTTAGGCTCGCTCATCGGGCTGGTCAGCGGCTACTACGGCGGCTGGGTGGATGCCTTCCTGATGCGCCTGACCGAAATCTTCCTCTCCACGCCGCGCCTGTTCATCCTCATCGCCCTGGGCATGTTCCTGCGCACGCTCAACCTGCCCTGGCTGAAACCTGGCTCCTTTTTGCCGATTGCCATCGTCATCGGCTCCCTTTCATGGATGGGCACCGCCCGCCTGGTGCGCGCCGCCACGCTGGAAATGCGCGAACGCGAATTCGTCCTCGCCTCGCGCGCCCTGGGCGCCTCCGATTTACACATCCTCGTCCGCCGCATCTTCCCCAACATCGCCAGCCCCATCATCGTCTCTGCCACGTTGGGCATGGCAGACGCCATCATCAGCGAAAGCGGTCTTTCCTACCTCGGCTTTGGCGTGCAACTGCCCACCCCCACCTGGGGCAACATGCTCTCCAACACCCAAAGCCAGATGACCACCGCCCCGTGGACCGCCATCTTCCCCGGCCTGATGATTTTCATCGTCGTCATCGCCATCAACTACCTGGGCGACGGCCTGCGCGACGCCCTCGACCCCCGCTCGCTTCAGTGACTTTCCTATGCGACGACTCCTCCCCCTCCTTCTGCTCGTCTCATCCCTGATCTTTTCCCTCCCCCCCTCCGCCGCAGCGCAGACCCGCCCCGGCCTGCTCCTGCCCATCGGCGGCGGCTACACCGACACCTACAATGCCGTTGCCCAATATGCCATCGCCAACGCCCGCGGCAATGTGGTTCACATCCTCGTCCTGGCTTCGCCCTACGCCACCAACGCCGAACACATCACCCAGGCGGAATTCCAGCAGAACATGAAAGACGCCGGCGAACGCCGCCTGCAAGTGGAAGGCGCCTGTCAGCGCAACCTGCCGCCCGGCTCCTCCCTGACCTGTAAAGTGGAACTGCTGCCCATCTTCACCCAGGAAGACGCCCGCAAACCCGAGAACCTGGCTTACTTTACCGACGACGTCGCCATGATTTACATCCTCGGCGGCGATCAGGAAATCGGCATGGGCGCCATCCTCGGCACGCCGGTGGAAGCGCGCCTCAACGAACTGCACGCCCAGGGCGCCATCGTCGCCGGCACCAGCGCCGGGGCAGCCATGCTCTCGCGCCTGATGCTCCTCGGCCTGACAACCAACTACAGCGCCGAAAGCGGACTCTTCTTCGGCTCGATGCGCTTCTGGAATTCCGAAACGCAGCGCGGCTTCGACTTCGGCCTCCGCTCCGCCGTGATTGACCAGCACTTCATGCAGCGCGCCCGCATGGGACGCCTGCTCTCCGTCATCACCCAGCCCGGCCTGCCCCACCTCGGCGTGGGCATTGACGCCTACACCGGCGTCGTCGTGGACGATGAGACGCTGCGCGATGTCTTCGGCCTGTACACCGTCACCGTGCTGGACGCCGAAACCTATCACGCCGCCGGCGCGGTGCGCTACGTCACCTTCAACGAAAACCGTCCGCCCATCCTCAGCATTCGCAACGTGCTGCTGCACCTGATCTCGCCCGGCGATTTTTCCTACGACTTGAAGACGCGCGCCTTCTCCTTCGGCGCGCCGCCCCCGCCCCTCGTCCAGCGCACACTCGACCTGAGCGTCCCCCCCGGCGCCGGCACGCTGCTGCTGGCTGGCGACCTGAGCGAAAACCTGAAAGACAGCCCCATCTTAAAACGCTTCATCGAACTGGCTGGCGGGGCGGGCGCCAAAATCATCGTCGTCGCCGAGGGAGGCGCCTCCAGCGCCGCCAACGAACGCTTTGCCAAAAAATATAGCGATGCCCTCACCGCTCTCGGCGCGCAGACCCAAATCTGGGTTCCCGATCAGAACGGCGTATATTCCGGCGCTCTCCCCTCCGATGCGGCTGCCTTCGCTTTCGTTGGCAAAGACGCCTCGAAGATGAACCCTCCCCGCTGGCTGGAGGAAGCCTGGCGCAGCGGCAAACCCATCCTGGCGGATAACGCCTCCGCGCCGCTCTTTGGCGCCTTTTACGCCGCCCACGGTCCCACCCCCGACGACGCCGAACAGGAAGAAATCGCCGTCCAGCGTTCCTTCTGGCAGGGGCGTGTCGTCATCCAGCCGGGCCTCGGCTGGGTGAACGCCGTCCTCGAACCGCAACTCGTCGCCGACCTGCGCTTTGGACGGCTCTTCTCGCTTGCCTACGAACATCCTGATTTGCCCGCCCTCGGGCTGAACAAAAACACTGCCCTCGAAATCAACGCCCAGGGAGCGGCAACGCTGGGAGAAAACGCCGTCTTCGTCCTCGACCTGCGCGGCTCCCAACGCACCCTGGGGAGCAACGGAGGCTTCGTCATTGCCAACGCCCTGCTGGATGTCTTCGCCCCCGGCGAGGCGCTTCGCTTCGAGACGGCGGATGTGGACGCAGTCTATACGCCGCAGCCCACCCCGATTCTACCCACCGCCTCCCCCACCGCCACGCCGACCCCAGCCGCCAGCGCGACGCCGGTCATCTCCACTGTTCCGCCTCCCACAAGCACACCGCCGCCCTTAGCCAGCGCGCCTGCCTCCCCCTTTCCGCTATGGGCAATCGCTCTCATCGTCCTTGCCTTGGGAGCGGCTGTAAGGCTGTTCCTGCGGAAGAAATAACTCACCTTACGCAGTAGCACGAGATTTATCTCGTATTTTCAGGCGACATAAATGTCGCGCTACGGGAAAACTGCGTAACATCAGGAAATAAAAAAAAGAGACTGCCGTTGCCAGGCAGTCTCTTTTTTTTAGAACCCTTCCAGTTTGCTCAAATCTGCCAAGCCTTTGGACAGACCGGCAATTTGCCCGACCAGAGCGAGGCGGTTCTGGCGCAGTTTTTCGTCCTCCGCCATCACCAGCACCTTGTCGAAAAAGGCGTTGATGGACGGGATGAGTTTGACCACCGTCTCCAAAAATTCGTTGATGGTCGCTGGCTGACGGTTGACAGTCTGCAGCATCTCGTAAAGTTTCTTCTCTTCCGCTTCCACCAACAACTGCTCATTGATGACTGACGACCCTTCGACTTCGCTCAGGGCAGGCTGATCACTGGAAACACCCGCCGAGCGCATAATGCGGACGCACCTGGCATACCCGGGCAGAATCTCGCGCCAGTCTTCGCGTTCGACCCACGCCTGAAGCTGCTTCACCGCGCGGGCGGCAGCCGCCGGGTTGGCGGCGCCACGGCGCCACTCCGCCAGGACGGCATCCACCACGTCATAGCGGCAGCCCATCTCTTTCAATGCCACGGAGAGCCGCCCGGCGATGAACTCCAGGATCTTTGCCTGCGTTTCGGGCGTGACCTCAATGGGCTGAGTCTGAGCCGAACGCTTGACCGCCTCCGCCAGATCGAAATCGGCGTCATGCTCGATGAGCGGCTGGACGATGCCGATGGCGGCGCGCCTCAAGCCGAAGGGGTCTTTCGCGCCCGTTGGGGCGAGTCCCGCGGCAAACATCCCGACGAGTGAGTCGAGGCGGTCGGTGAGGGCGAGGACGAGGCCGGGTTTCGTCTGCGGCACGGGTTGATATTGCTCGCCAATCGCTTGCGCCACTTCGGGGTCTTCGCCGCTGCGCAGGGCGTACTCGCCGCCGATGATGCCCTGCAGAGAGGTCATCTCGGTCACCATCTGAGTCGCCAGGTCGGCTTTGGCGAGGTAAATTGCCCGCGCCAGCGCTTTGATGGTTGCCGCGTCTTTGATGTGGAGCAGGTCTGCCACTTCCGCGCCAAGTTTCAACATGCGCTCGGATTTGTCGAGCATGGAGCCGAGTTTGGTGTGGAAGGTGAGGGCGGCGAGTTTCGGGCGGAAGTCTTCGAGTTTGTGTTTGAGGTCTTCGCGGACGAAGTAGTTGGCGTCGGCGAAGCGCGCGCCGAGCACATGCTCGTTGCCCTGGCGGACGACGTCAATATGCAGGTCGTCGCCGTTGCGGATGGCGATGAAATAGGGCAACAATCCCTCACCCCGTCTCGCTCCGCTCGACTCCCCTCTCCCGCTGGGAGAGGGGGCGGGGGTGAGGGGAAAGTAGCGTTGGTGTTTCTTCATCACCGAAATCAGCACGTCGCGCGGCAGTTGCAGGAATTCGGGGTCGAAGCCGCCCATGACAGCGGTGGGCATTTCGACAAGGTTTGCCACTTCTTCGAGCAGGTCTTCTTCGATGATGGCTTCGCCGCCGACCAGCGCCGCCGCCTGCTTCACCTGCTCCACGATGGAGGCTTTGCGCGCTTCTTTATCGAGAACAATCCCCGCTTCGCGCATGACGTCGAGGTATTTCTCCGCCGAGGGGATTTGGA
>DAOUBY010000166.1:0-4846 GCA_034432325.1 Anaerolineales bacterium | reverse complement strand
ATCGTTGACCGTTACGGCGATATTCTCGTCCTTCAATCGTTAACCGCCGGAAGCGAATACTGGAAGGAGACCCTCGCCGACCTGCTCCTCGAAGAGACCGCTCTCACCGCCCTCTACGAGCGCTCCGACACCGACGTCCGCGAACTCGAAGGCTTGCCGCCCAAAGTTGGTCTACTGCGCGGAGAAAATTACCAATTACCAATTACCATCACCGAACACAGCCTGAAATTCATCGTCAACATCGCATCGGGGCACAAAACCGGCTTCTACCTCGACCAGCGCCGCAACCGTCTGCGCGTGCGCGAACTGGCAAAGGAACGGGATGTGCTGGATTGCTTCTGCTACACGGGCGGCTTCACTGTCAACGCGCTGGCGGGAGGAGCAAAATCCGTTCTCTCGGTTGACTCATCCGCTGAGGCGTTGCAGTTGTGCAGAGAGAACATCGCCCTCAACAACCTCCCCGCCGACCGTCACACCGCGCTCGAAGGCGACGTGTTCCAACTCCTGCGAAAATTCCGCGACGAGAACCGCTCCTTCGACCTGATCGTCCTCGACCCGCCCAAGTTTGCGCCCACCGCCGCCCACGCCGAAAAAGCCGCCCGCGCCTACAAAGACATCAACCTGCTGGCGTTCAAACTCCTGCGCCCCGGCGGGATACTGGTCACGTTCTCGTGCTCGGGCGGGGTGGATTCAGCGTTGTTCCAGAAAATCGTGGCAGGGTCTGCTCTCGATGCGGGCGTCGAAGCGCAAATCATCGAATGGTTGTCGCAGGGGGCAGATCATCCCGTTTCGCTGCATTTCCCCGAAAGCGCCTATCTCAAAGGGCTGGTGTGTATAAAAAAATAGGGACGCGGTTGATTGCGTCCCTGCCTTTACCGCCAACGGCTGATAATTCTCCCCAGCAGCCTCATATTGCCCGATTCATTCATCAGCCTGCGGCTTATCGGTTGCGCGCGGCGCAAGATAATCGTCAATTCGCACTTCGTCATTGATTGCGCACTTATCCGGATCCCATATGATCATCTTGCGATCCTGACTGATTTCGTACTTTTCGCGTTCTTCGGGTAAGGCGTTATGCAAGGTGGGTATCCACCAAAGTGGAATGGAGAGGAGCCGTCCATCGGTCAATTCCACATGCATGTACTCGTTGTCAAATCGCACACGGTGGATCAACGCTTCGCGCGGAAATGTATATGCCGAGGCGGGGTACGTAATGTCGTACCATTTTGTCGTTTGCTCATTCTTTTTTCTTTTGTGGGCATTCCAAGCCTCCTGTAATCGCTTGAGATTACGCTCAATGATCTCAATCGCTTCATTCAATTCACTGTGGCTTAATGTGCGCCCGAGCCGCGCAACTTCAATCGTGGGTTCCAGCCAAATTTTAGCATCGCCCGAGTCGCTTTGTGAGCCTTTGCCAACGTGAATACTGGCTCTATTCTCATGTAAAACGTCGTAACTGTGAAACCAAAAAACATACCCTCCTTATTTGAAAACCCTTGGACTCATTTATCGTCCCCCAGGCTGGCGATTGCCCGCAGCAACCCCAGCACGAGCACGCCGAGTTTGATGCCCTCGCCGGCGGTGAGAGCGGTCTCTCGTTCGTTTTTCTCGGCGCGGCGGTTGAGCAGAGATGCCGCAATCAGCCCGGTCACTGCGCCGATGACGGCGCCAAAGAGGAGCGTTTTGTTTCTGTTCATGGTTTACTTCCTTCCAAAGAATGCCCGAATGCTTGCGCCAACCCCGTCAATCAGAAAAATCGGTTTGACCGCTGCATCCGCGCCGCGTTTGATGTAGAGGGCGGCTTTGTGGACGTACTCCTGCGCCAGACCGGTATAGGTCGGCGTGACGCGCAGCAGTTTTGCCATCAGGTACACCAGCCCGGCGAGCAGGGCAAGAACGATGACCAAACCGATCATGATGGGGATGACGATCCAGATGGTGGAAACCGCCGCCCAGCGCGCCACGTCGCCGCCATTGCGGAAGGCGGCAAGGTTGATCAGCACAATCAAGCCCAGGCACAGGAGCGCCGTCAGCGTGATGGGCAGAAGAATCTGCCAGAACAACTGCCTGCGATGATTTCGGTACGATTCGTGAAGCGGCTGGGGGAGTTTGGCGTTCATACGTTGTATTTTAGCATAGGTGATTTGGCTGCCGAGGAGGGATTAACATTGCAACGCAAAGTTCGACGCTGGAGAGCGTCTCTTACGCTCCCGCCTCCTATCTTTTGCGTGGACTCGGGATTAATCCATGTCTTCCTCTGCTTCATCGTCGGGCGTGCACCCGGAGGGATACACCGGGCGCTCCTTCTGGCTTCCGCGGTAAATCCCCGAAAAAAGCGGATGCAGGCACATCTCATCCTGCGGTGCAATGGCAACCTCATGCTCCACGTTGTACTCGAAGTCGCCCTGAATGTACACATTCGCCGACTTGCCTGGGTCCACCCTCCCCACTGCGCCGATCTCCTGCAGCATGCGCCGAAGATCATGGACGCTCTCGCCGCCAAAAACCCCTTTTCCGTGACGGTTATAGACCCTGTGCAGCTCGCCCGAATCGAATTTGTGTCCCAGCGCCGGCAGGCAGCGGCGGCAGGTTTCCTCCGCTGTGGGATGCACCAGCCGAAACGCGCCAAAAATCTCCTTGACGATCTGCTCCTCCACCCGGCGGACGCCGTTCACTATCCTCCGCTCGCGGATGGGAAAGGAGAGCGTTCCATCAGCATCGCCGCTGTTCCGAAAAATGGAATTCAACAGCATCAAAAAATGACGCGGCAGCAACTGCGTATGCCGCAAAATGTAGGAAATCGTATCCTCCTCGAATCCCGCCGCATTGGTGATTTTGAGCGGCAGCACTGCGTCGAACAGCCGCCGCGCATCCGAACGCTTGCTCACATCCAGCGGGAGCAGCCGCTTGAGAAACTCCGGGTAATACAACTCGAGATACAACTTCAAACGCAGAGCGCCCACCAGAATCAATTCGCCCGCTTTCCATTGCAACTTCAACGCCCGGCGAAAATCCTTGTTTTGGTTGGAGGAAAAATCCGCCACGCGGCGGTACAACTCGGTCGGCAGGCAGAAGCGGATATCCACCACATCGCCCGGCTTGTTCATCGAACCGACAAACTTCAGCAGCCCCCTCAAAGCATGCGACGCAGCCTCCACATCCAGGCGGAAATCCTCCAGCGAATCCATCAAAATCACGAATTTTTTTCTGGCTTTTGTCAGGCTGTCCGAAACCGCCGCCTTGACCCCATCGAACGTCACCCGGTTGAACCGCCGCAAAACCGCCAGAATGCCCTCGCTGGGATGTTCGCGCGTCACCTCATTGAGAACGCCCGCCATTTTCAAAAGCACATCATCCACGCTGACAGCGTCGCGCACCCCCAGCGACGCCAGATAAACATTCACCAGGTTCAGCCGGTCCGGCGCTAAAAACGACAGGCGGGAAATCTCCGAAAACACACAAACCCACAATACCATTTCCCACAATTCGACAAGCGACTCCACATACGCATCTTTTGCCGCCCTTTGCACCACCATCGTAATTTCCTCGAATACCCTCTGCGCCCGAAGTTCCACAATGAAATCATATTCCCCGTTGAAATACACCGTTCGCAAATACGAGGTCTTGCCAGACCCCCTGCGCCCCATGATGATGGACGGGCGATGACGCATACTCTGATACACCCGATTATGCGTCTCGAACAACTTCTTCAGCGCTTCCGTGTCTTCCGTGTCAATATCAATCGAATCGATTGGACCGAACGGGTCGTCTGGGGTGATATAGCGCTTAAGGGGAGTCTTCATGAGATTTCCTCCTCTACCGAGACCTCATCATGAAAACCATTATACAACCAAAAAGACCCCTCGCCTCTTTCCAGACCTCGAACCGAGTCTCGTTTCAGACATTTCCCCTCGAAAATCTCTTGAATTCACCTGTGCGCAGAACGTCCCGAAGGCGCTCGTAAATCTTGGCTCATGTTGTAATTCGCTTGCAGACGTTAGAGAACGTCTGCTGCGCGCTGACAGTTTTGCACATGCTTTACAGATGAGCCTGAATCTTTTGCGCAGCCTTCGGGACGCTATAACGAAACGCGTCTTCCTCACCGCCAGCGTGAGACGCGCTGCGGAATCCGCTCCTCCCCCAATTCGAGGCATAGCGTCTTCAAGCGCGGGTATGCGCCGCGCCATTTCAAATCGTCCAGTTTTTCCTTGAGCGGCACATCCGTGCGCAGCGCGGCTAACTCCCGAAACAGCAGCGCGTCCTTGTAATTCTGCTGCAGGTTTTCCACGAGGGTTGCCGCCCGTCCCAACCCCAACGGCAGTTTCGCCGGGTCTTGGGGAATCGCCTCGATGTGTTTGAATTTCGCCAGCACCGCCGCCGTGGACTTTGCTCCCCAGCCCTGAATGCCAGGATACCCATCTGCCGAATCGCCGACCAGCGCCAGATAATCGGGAATGGATTCGGGGCTCACCCCGAACTTTTCCACCACGCCCTTCTCGTCAATGACAATCTCGCGGCGGCGGTCCCAACTGACCACGCGCGTTCCATCCACCATCTGCATCAAATCCTTATCCACCGAACAGATGACGATCTGCTCCACCGATTTGGCTTTCTTGAATTTGGCGACTGCCGTCGCAATGGCATCGTCCGCTTCGAATTCGACCATGGACCAGACCGTCAAGCCGAGAGCGGCAACAGCCGCCTCCGCAAGGTCAAATTGGGCAAGCAGATTCGGGTCCACGCCTGAGGCGGTTTTGTATCCGGGATACAGTTTGTTGCGAAACGATTCGATCACGTGATCGAACGCAACGCCGACGTGCGTCACTGCGGGGTCGGAGAGGAGCAG
>DAOUBY010000165.1:0-6582 GCA_034432325.1 Anaerolineales bacterium | reverse complement strand
AATTTCAAGATTCTGAATAGCGCCTTTTGGAATTCCTTTGTGTACTTCGTGTCCTTCGTGGATAAAGACCTTTTTGCAGTAGACTCAATTTTACATTTACAATCATAATTGCCGGCTTTTTTACCCGGCGCCTTGCAAAAATGAAAGTCATGGCTCGTGTGCAATTCGCGCGCGGGCGTTAGAGAACGTCCACTGCGCGCTGAATGGAGGCTGACGTGAACAATTATACCTTTCGGTTGAAACCCGGCGATGACCTTTTCGAGTCAATCGAGGCGTTTGTGCGCGAGAAGAAGATCGAGGCGGGCTGCGTCCTGAGCGGCGTAGGAAGCCTGACCCGCGCTGTGCTGCGCCTTGCCAACCGCGATTTTTACTCCGAGTATGAGGGGCATTTCGAAATTGTCTCCATCACCGGCACGGTTTCGATTCACGGTTTGCACCTGCATATTTCCATTTCGGATGGGGATGGCAGGACAATCGGCGGGCATCTCGTCCCTGGCTGCGCCGTTTACACCACCGCCGAGATTGTGCTGGCGGTCTTTCCAGATGTGGTTTATAAGCGCGAATTGCTGGAAAACGACTCGGGGTATGAGGAACTGGTGGTTTACGAAAGACTGCAATAAGGCTCAGTTCTCTTTTGCATCGAATTTTCACGAATTTCCCGAAGAAAATTTGCACGTATTTGTGCCATTCGATGCGGAGTTGGCTATTGCAAATAATGACTGAAAAGCAGAGCAGGCTGCGGCGTCTGCTCACAACGTTCGTCTGCGCAGCGCCGCGAGAAATTCCGCTTCGTTTCGCACGGTTTCCTCGAATCCCAGCCGTCTGCCCAGGCGGGTCAACTGCGGCGGGTCCACATAGGTGGATGCCAGAATTTCCTCCTGCCCCAGCACGTCGTTTGCTTTTCCATCCAGCAGAATCCGTCCCTGCGCCATGGCGATGACGCGCTCGAAGTTCTCAGCGCAGAAGTCAATGTCGTGGGTGATGGTGACGACGGTCTTTCCCCGTTCGCGCAGAACCCGAATGACATTGGCGATGCGCGTCACGCTGGCGGCATCCTGCCCGGTGGTGGGTTCGTCGAAGATGACGATGGGGGTGTCCATGGCGATGACCGAGGCGATGGCGACCATCTTCCGCCAGGTGGGTGAGAGGTCGTAGGGATTCGTCTCCCGCTTTGCCGAGAGCTCGGTCATCTCCAGCGCTTCGTTGACCAAAGCCTCCACCTGTTCCTTCGGGTATCCCAGGTTTTTCGGTCCAAAAGCGACCTCGGTTTGAACATCCCGCGAAAAGAGTTGCTCATCGGGGTTTTGGAAGACGTAGCCCACACGGGAGGCGAGTTTTGCCACCGACTGTGTGCGCGTGTCCCAATCGCCGATTTTTACTTCGCCGGCGGTGGGCTGTAACAATCCGTTGAAGTGGCGCACGAGGGTGGTCTTTCCCGCGCCGTTCTGCCCGACGATGCCGATTTGTTCGCCCGCCTCGATGGTCAGCGAGATGCCGCGCAGCGCCTGCACGCCGGAAGGATAGGTGAAATGAAGGTTGGAGATTTCGATGTTCATGTTCTATTCCCCTCGCTTTTCAGGAGAGGGGTTGGGGGTGAGGGGAACCGTAAACCCCTCCGCCGCTTCCTCCAGCGTCACCGGCAGGTAATCGCGCTTCCACAAGCCCAGCGTCCTTGCCTGCCTCGCCGCAGACGTGTACCGCGAAATGCCGAATCCTTTCTCTGCCAGCAGATCGGAGGTGAGCGCCTCGCGCGGGGTGCCGTCGAGAAGGATTTGTCCCTCGTGCAGGGCAATCACGCGGTCGGCAAAGTGGGCGATCCATTCCACCTTGTGTTCCGCCATGATCACAGTCATGCCGCGTTCCGCCATGGTGCGGATGGCGCCGAAGACCTCGCGCGTGCCGATGGGGTCGAGCTGCGAGGTCGGTTCGTCGAGGACGAGCACCTTCGGCTGCATGACCAGGATCGAGGTCAGAGCGACGCGCTGTTGCTGCCCGCCGGAGAGGGAATAGGGGGAGCGGTCTGCCAGGTCCGAGATGCCGGTCAACTTCATCGCCTCCTCCACGCGGACCTGCATCTCGCCGCGCGGGACCCCGATATTTTCCAAGCCGAAGGCGATTTCCTCGAAAACGGTGTACTTGGCGCCGCTGATCTGGTTGAAGGGGTTTTGGAACACCAGCCCCACGTTCAGCACCCATTCGGGCAGCGATGAGTTGGCGGATGCGATGCCCGCCACTTCGACCGTGCCGCTGAGCGCGCCCTTGAAGAAATGCGGGACGAAGCCCGCCAGCGTGTAACACAGCGTGGACTTGCCCGCGCCGTTTGGTCCGATGACTGCCACGAACTCGCCCTCGTTCACTTGCAGGGTGATGTTCTGCAGGGCGGGCGTTTCGGTGAGCGGGTATTGGTAGGTGACGTTTTGGAGGTTTACGATTGCCATAGCCGAGCCGCCAGCGAGAGGAGGATGAAAATCACCAGCGCCCAGCGGATGATTTTGTCTGCGGGTGTGTCGGGGATGTCGCGCAGGAAGGTCTTGGGGCGGGTGGAGGTGAAGCCGCGCGCTTCGATGGCGATGGCGCGTTCCTCCACTTCCACCAGCGAGCCGAATACGAGCGGTCCTGCCAGCGGGACCAACAGCCCCACCCTTTTGAAGAAACTGCTCTCTGTATCCAAGCCGCGCGAGCGCTGGGCGGCGATGATGGTCTGCGCCTTTGCCTGCATCTGCGGGATGATTTGCAGCGTGGAGATGATGACGTAGGCAAATTGGGGCGGCAGTCCGCGGCGCGTCAGGTCAGACATCAACTCGCTGGGATGGGTGGTGAGCAGGAGCAGCACAAAAGCCGAGACGAAGAGAAAAATTCGGGAGGCAATCAGGTACGACCTTTGCACTGTTTCCAGTTCGACGCTGATGAAGCCGAGTCGGAAAATTTCCGTCGTCCCGCCGGGGATAAAGATGCTCTGCATCACGAACATGAACGCGGCGGTGGGGAGAATCAGCCTCACCGCGACGCCGAGATATTCCCTCAAGAGTTTGGCAGCCAGCGCGAGCGGCAGGAGGACCAATCCCACCATCAGGGTGGCTGTCCACAATCCCTTCCCGGTCAAGCCATAGACGATCAGGGCGAGCGCCAGAACCAGTTTTGTGAAGGGATTGAGCGCATGAATCGGCGAGTTCTTTTTGCGGTAAAAGGAAAGCCTGTCGTTCATGCGGTGATGATACCTGAATTCCAAGTCCTGTGTAAATAACCTCAATTCGGGATAACTGCCGAGACGCGGAGAACACACAGAACCCATGGGAAAATCTCCGCGAACTCTGCGTCTCTGCGGCGCGTTTCCGAATTCAACCCTTATCCCGAACTCACATTATAGGACTTACGCGTAATTAGGACTTTACGCGTAATCGGCGTTCTCTAACGCCAATGACCTGTCCAACGCGCTCTACGCAAAGTTTTGCATAAGCCCTGATTATTTATGCAGGAGGCAGTAAAACAAATCAGGAGGAGAGACCCTCCTCCTGATAACCCGAAGCGCGGGATTTTACTGACTGATCAGCGGCACGACGAACAGGATGTTCACCACCACCAGAATCACCACCACAACCAGCGCAATGACCAGTTCTGCCGTCCGCTTTTGCTGATCCAATTGGGCGTTCTCGCCGCGCGGAAAACGCGCCAGATACCGCGCCGATAGTCCGTCGAGAATGGCAAATGCCAGCAGGCTGGTGGATATTTTGTCAATCGGCTCGACAAGGAAGTTCGTCGTCAACACCGCTTCGAGAATGCCTTTGCCGGTTTGCAGCAGGAAGGCGGTGATGAGCGAAGAGCCGCTGGCTGAAATGCCGCCCAGCAAAACGGCGATGGGCGACCCGGCGATGGTGGCGGCGACGGCAATCAGAAAGCCTGTTACCGCAACCTTCCACCACGTCTTGAAGAACCCGGCGTTTGCGCAAAGCCCTGCCGTCAAGCCGATCACCGCCGCGACCGGAATCCAGGGCCACCAGCCCGGGTCGAAGATGATGCCGGCCACAAAGTTGGAAAGCGCCCCCGTCAGCGCGCCCGCCCACGGACCGCACAGGACGCCGACCAGCACCGTGCCGATGCTGTCCAGATAGACCGGCAGTTTGCTCACCAACACGATTTGACCGATTGCGATATTAATGGCGATTGCCACCGGAATCAGCACCCAGGTCATCGTGCTGAAATCTTTTTGCATGCGTTTGGTGGCATAAGCCCAGCCAAGTACAACCCCAACTACTGCAATTGCAACAAGCAGATTGACAACATCCTGAGACATTCCACACTCTCCTTTTCCTGAATTTGACTTCCTGTTCAGCCGCTCACCGTTAGAGCGTATCGCGCGCTCTCCAGCGCACTGATGCAAGAGGTTTGTTTGCCTGTTTACAACACCGCTCTTGTGGTTTTGTTTCCCAGGCTTACGAACTCTCTCAGGCTTCGGCAGCCGCGCGTGCCAGCCTCTCCATCCGCTCCAGAAACAACTCGATGAAATCGCGCGCCCGCACGCCGAGCGCCACCCGCATGTTGGCTGGCTTCTTCTGGTAGTTATAAAAATCGGCAAACGTCTTGCCCATCGAAACGCCGCCCGAAATGTCCACATCCACCGGCAGCGACTGATAGTCGCACAGTTCGGGCGCAAAGGTCAGCGCCAAAGCGAGCGGGTCGTTGATGACGCAGCCCTGAATCCCCTGCCACGCATCGTGATACTCCATGTAGAAGTCCGTCGCATCCTTGATGAACTTCGTGATGGGCGAGCCGATTTTCAGCAGTCGTGCCACATCCTGCGCCGTCAGCAGACATTGATACGTCACATCCAGCGGCACAAGCGTGGCGGGAATGCCCGCATGGAAGACGATATGCGCGGCGTGCGGGTCAACATACGTGTTGAATTCGGCGAGCGCAGTCGCATTGCCCTCATGGCGGATCGCCCCGCCCATGATGATGATTTCCTTGAGCGACCTGGCAAACTTCGGCTCCTTGCGAATCGCCAGCGCCACGTTTGTCAGCGGACCGATTGCCACCAGCGTGATTTCACCCGGATTCGAGAGCGCCTTCTCGATGAGAAAATCGCTTCCATGCTGACCGATGGGCTGGATACGCGGTTCCGGGAGTTTTGCGTACCCCAAGCCTGTGTCTCCGTGCGTCTCCGCCGCCAGCAGTGACGGCTGCACCAGCGGCAGTTCGCATCCCCTCGCCAGCGGGATGTGCCCCGCCCCCGCCAGTTCCAGAATGGACAAGCCGTTTCTGGCTGCTTGTTCGAGCGAGCAGTTGCCATGCACCACGCTCACGCCTTCGAGCGAGACTTCGGGCGAGGCAAGCGCCAGCAGGATGGCGAGGGCATCGTCAATGCCGGGGTCGGTATCGAGGAGGATTCGTTTTGTCATATTCCATTATGTCGTCGCGAGGAGCCCGAATGGGCGACGAAGCGATCTCCAGGTTAGGAGGAGATTGCTTCGCCGCCGCTATGCTCCTCCTAGCAATGACATGAACCTTTCCACTTCTTCTTTTGTCGGCAGGGATGGCTGTGCGCCGAATTTGGTGCAAGCCAGTGCGCCGCAGGCACAGCCATAGCGGACGGCTGCCTCGATATGCTCTGCGTAAATTGTGTTTTCCGAAGCATTGATTGGGATTGGAGAACCCCTCCTGCGCCTGATGAATTCAACCGCAAACCCACCGATGAACGCGTCACCGGCGGCGGTGGTATCCACGACCTCGACCTCATACGTATCTATCTGCCTGCTTGTGGACTTATCTACAATCAACGCTCCCCTGCTCCCCAGCGTGACGATCACGTTCTGCGCGCCGCGTTCGAGCAATTTCCTCGCCGCCGCTTCCGCCGAGGAGACGCCGCTCACGTCCATGCCGGCCAGCCGGCTGAGTTCGGTCTCGTTGGGGATGAGGAAGTCCGCGAGGGCGATCAATTCGTCGGGGAGGGGGCGGGCGGGCGCGGGGTTGAGCAGGACGCGGACGCCGCTTTGCCGGGCAAGTTGGGCGGCGCGCAGAACTGTCGGCGTGGGAATTTCGAGTTGGAGCAGGAGCAGGTCGAGGGTCGAGAAGGAAGCGTGTTCCACATCCGCAGGGGAGACCTTGCCGTTCGCGCCCGGCGAAAGGACGATGCTGTTCTGTCCCTCCGCATCCACCACGATGACGGCGGCGCCTGTCGAGGCGTCATCGCGCTGGACGAGGCTTGAATTCACGTTATTTGTTGTGAGGTTGTTGAGGAGGAAATCGCCGAAGTTGTCGCGTCCCACGCGCCCCAGCATGGACACGTTTGCGCCCAAGCGTGCAGCGGCGACCGCCTGATTGGCTCCCTTGCCGCCGGGAAAGACCTGCAGGTCTTCTCCGCTGAGGGTCTCGCCGGGCTGAGGGAAGCGCGGCGCGCGCACGACCAAGTCTGCATTGAGCGAACCAACGACGAGGATTTCGGGCATGGGGTGATTTTATCTTATCTGGCGGGCGTTTGTTGAGGTTGCCAGAGACATGGCTTTCTCAAAGTCTGGTTTCAGGCTAAAAAACAAACAGGATAGACAGGATTTCAGGATAAGCCGCGCGTAAAGCAGGGCGAAAACA
>DAOUBY010000164.1:0-14879 GCA_034432325.1 Anaerolineales bacterium | reverse complement strand
CAGAATCTTGAAATTCGATGCAAGATGATTTAAAAAACTTCGTGGTCTTTGTGTTCTTCGTGGTAAGAAAAGGTTTTTTCAGTGCAGTCATGATTATTACACCACATTGTACTCTTTTATCAGCCTGCCCTCGTCGAAGCGGGCAAGGTCGAGCGCGGAAACGTCCACCGTCGAGAAGGCGCCGTCCAAAATGAATTCGCTCATCAGTTTGCCGGAGACGGGTCCGTGCATGAAGCCATGCCCCGAAAACCCCGCGCAGACGAGGAACCCTTCCACGCGCGTCGCTCCGAAAATGGGGTGAGCGTCGGGCGTCACCTCGTACAGCCCCGCCCAATGCGCGGCGCGGCTGGCGCGTTCGAGCAGGGGCAGGCGCGCGATGGCGGCTTCGAGGTTGGTCAATTCCCATTCCTCGTCCACGCTCTGGTCGAAGCCGGGCGTTTCGTGCGGGTTGCTCATGCCAACCAGCAGCCCTTCGCCTTCGCGGTGAAAATACAGCGATTGCGAAAAGTCAATCACAAAGGGAAAGTCGGCGGGGATTTCCTTCAGCGGCGTGGTGGTGAACATTTGCCGGCGGATGGGCTGGATGGGGATGGAGACTCCCGCCATCGCGCCGATTTGCCCTGCCCACGGTCCCGCCGTGTTGACGACGGTGCGCGTCTGGATGACGCCGCGGCTGGTTTCCACACCTTCAACCTTTCCTCCGCTGACGTGTATCCCGCTCACCGCCGTGCTGGAGAGCGCCTGCGCGCCCAGTTTTTGCGCGGCGTTGATGTATCCCATCACGACGCTGTTGGGGTCCACCAACCCGTCCTTTTGGTGGAAGGTTCCGGCGAGCGCGTCGTCGAAACGCATGAGGGGCAGGCGGGCGCGGACTTCATCGCCGCTCAGGAGTTCGGTCGCCACGCCGAGGCGGTTTTGCAGTTCGACGTTGCGTTTGAAATTCGCGGCGTCCTGTTCGGTCGTTGCCGCCAGCAGGTAGCCGCACTGACGGTAGTTCACATCCTGCCCGATTTCGTCCTTGAAGCGTTCGAGCATGGGCAGGCTTTCCAGTGAAAGACGGACGTTGATTTCGGTGGAGAATTGGTAGCGCACGCCTCCCGCACAGCGCCCGGTGGCGCCCGCGCCGAAGAAGTCCTCTTTTTCGAGCAGCACGATGTTCTTCACGCCGCGCTGCGCCAGATGGTAGAGCGTGCTGGCGCCCATCACGCCGCCGCCGATGATGACAATATCTGCTGAATGAGGAATGTCCATATGTTTTCAGGGGGTATAAAGAAACCCGCTTTCGGGGGTGAAAACGGGTTCCGGTACGATACGGTTGCAGACAGTTACTCGATGCCCAGGTAGGTCTTTTTGACCATCTCGTTCTTTTTGAGCGCTTCCGCCGAGTCGGTCAACACGATGGAACCCGTTTGAAGGACGTAGCCGCGGTGGGCGATGGAGAGCGCCATTTGGGCGTTTTGTTCGACGAGGAGGATGGTGACGCCTTCCTTGTTGAGCCTCTGGATGATGTCGAAGATGAGTTCAACGAGGACGGGCGCGAGCCCCATGGAGGGTTCGTCGAGCATGAGGATGCGGGGGTGCTGCATCAAGCCGCGCCCGATGGCGAGCATTTGCTGTTCGCCGCCGGAGAGCGTACCGCCGTATTGGTCTATGCGTTCTTTCAGACGGGGGAAGAGTTCGAAAACCTGTTCCATGCGGGCGGCGTTCTTGGCGGGGTCGTCAATGGTGAATGCGCCCATTTCGAGGTTTTCGCGCACGGTCAGTTTGGGGAAGATGCCGCGCCCTTCGGGAACGTGACCCACGCCCGCCGCCACAATCAGGTGCGGTTCGAGGTGGGTGATGTCTTTCCCGTCCAGTTTGACGGTGCCGTGGCGGGGATGCAGCAGCCCGGAGATGGTGCGCAGGGTGGTGCTTTTGCCGGCGCCATTCGCGCCGATGAGCGAAACGATTTCACCCTCCTCCACGTTGAGGGAGATGCCTTTCAGGGCGTGGATGTGTCCGTAGTAGGAGTGGACGTTTTCAACTTCGAGTATTGTTCCCATGCGGATGCTCCTATGCCTGTGCGGCGGCGGCTTCGCGTCCCAGGTATGCTTCGATCACGCGCTGGTTGCTGCGGATTTGAGCGGGCGTACCTTCGGCAATTTTTTCGCCGTAATCCATCACGCTGATGCGCTCGGAGATGTTCATGACCACGCGCATGTCATGTTCGATGAGCAGAACTGTGACGCCCTTCTCGTCGCGGATGCGGCGGAAGAGTTTGATGGCTTCTTCGGTCTCGTTCGGGTTCATGCCGGCTGTGGGTTCGTCGAGCAGGATGAGGGTGGGGTCGGCGGCGAGGGCGCGGGCGATTTCGATGCGGCGCTGCCCGCCGTAGGGGAGGTTGCGCGCCAGTTCGTTGCCGACGTTCTTCAAGCCGACGTAATCCATCAGTTCCCTGGCTCTGGCTTCGGCTTCGGCTTCCTCTTCGTGGAATGTCTTCGTGCGGAAGAGGATGTCGGTGCCGCGCTGTTTCAGGCGGGTGTGCATGCCGACCAGAATGTTCTCGATGACGGTCATGCTCCCAAACAGGCGGATGTTTTGGAAGGTGCGGGCGATGCCGCGTTCCGCCACCTGGTCGGGGCGCAGACCGACGAGGGAATGCCCGTTGAATTCGATGGCGCCTTCTTCCGGTTTGTAGATGCCGGTCAGGGTGTTGAAGAAGGTTGTTTTCCCTGCGCCATTGGGACCGATGATACTGGCAATCTGTCCCTTTTCGAGGGTGAAGTTCATTTTGTTGACGGCAGTCAAGCCGCCAAACCTTTTAACGACATCTTTTGTCTCTAATAGTGCCATGGGTCACTTCCGCTATTCGGTGATTTCTTCTGTCTCTTCTTCGCCAGCCAGTTCACGCTTGCGGCGTTCGGCAGGGATCAACCCCGACGGTCTGAAAATCATCATCACCACCAGGATGAGACCAAAAATGAGTTTTTGGTACTTGGCGGGGTCCAATTGGGTGGAAAGGTTTTTCCAGGCGAAGTTGATGATGGGGACGACGGCGTCGCTTTGGCGCAGGCTGCTCAGGTAGAGGGAGAAGGTTTGCAGAACCTGAATGTTCAGGAAGACGACCACCGCCGCGCCGATGATCACGCCGGGGATGCTCCCCAAGCCGCCCAGAATGACCATGCTCAACACGCCGATGGATTGCAGGAAGGAGAACGTTTCAGGGCTGACGAAGGTGCGGTTTGCCGCGTAAATGACTCCCATCGCGCCTGCAAACGCCGCGCCCGAGGCGAACGCCGCCAGTTTCATTTTGACCAGCGGGATGCCCATGGCGATGGCGGCGGTCTCGTCCTCGCGGATGGCTGTCCACGCGCGCCCGATGCGCGAGTCGTCCAGGCGGCGGGCGACGATCACTGCGGTGATAATAATCGCCAGCGCCAGGAAGTAGAAGAAGACGTTGTAGAACTGGGCTTCAGTGACGGGATGTCCCACAATTGGCTGCAGCACCCTGCCTAACGCTTCCAGGAGCGCCGGTGGAAGGGTGGGGCGTTGAATGGGGGTGATGCCCTGCGGTCCGTTGGTGATGTTGATGGGTTTATCGAGGTTGAGCGCCAGCACGCGAATCACCTCGCCGAAGCCGAGCGTAACGATGGCGAGGTAGTCGCCGCGCAACCGCAGGACGGGAAGTCCCAGCAGGATGCCGGCGAAGGCGGCAAGCCCAATTCCCAAAAAGATGAACAACCAGAACCAGTTGGGGTTTTCGAGAAAGTAGGGGGCGTTGGCGGGCGCGGCGCCGGGAACGGAATGAAGCAGGGAAATTTGTTTGGAGCCGAAGAACGCCCAGGTATAAGCGCCAACGGCGTAGAATGCCACGTACCCCAGGTCCAACAAGCCTGCCATGCCCACCACGATGTTCAATCCCAGCGCAAGGGCGGCGAAGACGCAAATCTGGAAGAGGACTTCCAGATAAAAGATGTTGCGGATGCCAAGCACAGGCAGGACGATGATTGCCAGAATCAGACCGGCGAACAGTTTGACCCTGTTGTTCATTTTCAGGAAGTACATTGACGCCGGGCTGAGAAGCAAAATGAGAAACGCGGTCAGCGAGCGCGGTGTGGCATACACCAGAGCGCTGCCGATGATCATCAGCCCGAAGGTGACAATGTAGGACCAGGGTTCTTTGTTGATGGCGGCGTAGGTATTGCTGAAGAATTTTTTCATGGGGAACTCCTCCGCCTATGCTTTCTGTCCCACCGTCTGCCCCAGCAAGCCGGAGGGACGGAAGATGAGGATGGCAATCAGGATGGCAAACGCAAAAATATCTTTGTATTCTGCCCCGAATGCGCCCTGCGTGAAAACCCCCAGGTAGGAGGCTCCAAAGGATTCCAGCAGCCCAAGCACAAGTCCGCCCAGCAAAGCGCCGGTCAGGTTGCCGATGCCGCCCAGCACGGCGGCGGTGAATGCCTTCAAGCCGGGGAAGAAGCCTACAAACGGATCGAGACGCGTCACCTTGAGGGCGAAGAGTACGCCCGCCGCGCCGCCAAGTGTGCCGCCGATCAGGAAGGTGATGGAGATGATCAGGTTGACGTTAATGCCCATCAGGCTGGCAGTGGGGCGGTCCTGCGCAACGGCGCGGATGGCTTTCCCGATCTTGGTGCCGTTTACAAGATAATTCAGCCCCACGAGCATGACAATCGTCACGGCAATCAGCAGAATGGTTTTATTTTGCAGTTGAACGGGCGCCGCCACGCCCGGCACATTGAAAGTCTGAAACTCATCGAACGTGCCGAATTTGGGCAGGATCACGTTGAATTCACCGGTGCTCAGACCCAGGATCAGGCGGACGGTATCTTGAAGAAAAAACGACATGCCGATGGCGGAGATCAGGGGAACCAGCCGGGGGGCGTTGCGCAGCGGTTTGTAGGCGACCCGTTCCACGGTCACAGCCAGACCGCCGGCGATAATCATCCCCAGCAGAATGGCAAGGGTAATGACAACGTATTGATTCATCGTCGCCAGCGTTCCCTGGGCGTCGAAATACCGCAGCAGTTCCACGCCTACCACGCCGCCCACCATAAAGATTTCGCTGTGGGAGAAGTTGATGAATTCCAGCACGCCATAGACCATGGTGTACCCGAGCGCGATGGTGGCGTACACGAACCCAATGGTGATCCCGTCAATCAACACTTTGGGAAGGATGACCAGGGTTCTTTCGACCAGGTCCAGGTTGGTAACTGAGCCTCTAAAAATGTAGGCAAGCAAAATAACAAGTACAGAAAGTGTAATGCCCGCCCCCAGAATGAACACAACAATCTGTCCAATCGGAAACAAAATAAATTTGTAGAGCGGATTGGAGGTAAATTGCTTCATGATGGCGAATCCCTTGCTTCTCTGAGGTATGGTCCTCTCTCCCGCAGGAGAGAGGACCATTGTTTTCCGCTGTTTGGCGGTTTTGAGTCTTATTCGCCCATGCCGGGGGAGGCGAACTCGAGTTCAGCGACGATCTCGTTCGTGTTCCATTCGGCGCCGGAGGTGGCGTTGACTTTGATGATGAAGTATTTCGCCTTGGGCAGGTCGCCGATGCTGTCGAAGGAAATCGTGCCGGTGATGCCTTCCAGGGTCAGAGCGCGGATGGCGTCAGCGACAGCGGCGCGGGTGGGGATTTCGCCGTTGGCGGCTTTGGCGGCGTTTTCGATCGCCTTCAAGCACACTGCGGCGGCGTCATAGCCCTGCGCGGCAAACGGCTGGGGATCTGCGCCGAATTTGGCTTTGAAGTCCTCGGCAAACTTGGCGGCTTTCGGGTAGGCGGAAGCGGGACCGGCAACGGAGGTGTACACCATGCCGCCGCCCTTCACCAGAGCGTCGCCAGCCAGGTCGGCGAGACCGCTGGCATCCATGCCGTCGGTGCCCATGAAGGTGCCTTCATAGCCGGCGTCGCGCGCCTGCTTGAAGAACACACCAGCCTGGTTGTAAATGCCGCTGAAGAACACCACATCGGGGTTGGCGGCGAGCAAGGGGGTGATGATGGCGTCGAAGTTGGCGGTTTCTTCCGTGCCTTCAAAGCCCTTCACTTCCAGACCGTCTTTCTCGGCGGCTTTGCGGAAGAACTCAGCCACGCCCTGACCGTACGCGGTCTTGTCGTGGATGATGTACACGGATTTCGCGCCCAGTTCGTTGAAAGCGTACGCTTCGGCAACGGGAGCCTGCACGTCATCGCGGCCGACGATGCGGTTGACTTCCTTGTAGCCGCGGGTGGTCACCACCGGGTTGGTGTTCGCCGGCGAGACAAACGCGAGACCGGCGGCGTGGTATTCCTCAGACGACGGGATCATGACGCCGGAGTTCAAGTGACCGACGCCGCACAGGATGGCGGGATCCGCCACAATGGCTTTGGCGTTCGCAACGCCCACATCAGGGGTCGCCTGGTCGTCGTAGGGGGCGAGCTCGACGGTGAAGCCCATCTCGGTGAGCGGACCGCTGAGCTGTTCGAGAGCCAACTGAGCGCCGTTCTTGATATCCACACCGAGCAGCGACTGACCGCCGGAGAGCGGGCTTTGGGTGGCGATCTTAATCAGCTTGGGGGCGGCAGCGCCGCCGCCGCCGCATGCTGAAAGCACCAGGCTTGCCACGATCACGAGGGCGGCAACAAGATTCAAACGTTTAGACATTCTTCCTCCTCCAAAATACTCATGTTTTTTGAAACTTTACCGCAATTGCGGTTTCGACGTTACGGCTGACAATGCTCTAGAAGTTATGTCGGCATCACCTCCTTTGGCGTAAGGAATGGGTTCCATTTTTACACAAAGAGCCGGAGAAAATCCCCTTTCTCAGGTCAGAATTTCTCACGGCTCCATTAATGGACAAAAGAACCATTCATGCGGGTATAGGCGCTTATGTTACGTGAAATCGGTCAGCGGGTCAAGTGGCAATTTGCCGGCAAATCACTTTTGCCCCTGCGACTTGTTGTATAGCAATTGCTCCCGAATTCGCAGGTCCGTATTCCGGATTTTCATCGCCAGGTCCGCCGCCAGATTATACATCAGACGGTATCCCAATTGGGGGTATGTATCGCACAGCATGATCAGTTTGTCGCGCGGGATGATCAGCAGATGCGTGTCCTTCTGCGAAGCGCAGGCAGAAGCGGAGCGCAGTCCTTCATCCACCAGCGCCACCTCGCCAAAAGACTGTCCGCGCCGCATGGTGGCAATCACCCGGTTTTCCACGCCGTCTTCCAGCGTGCCAACCAGCGAAGGGTCAACAATAATATCCACCTCGCCCTGCACGATTACATACAACTCCTTGCTGTCGCTGTTTTCCCGGAAGATCAAATCGTCCTTTTGATAGACCGCCTCCTGACAGATGTTGGCGACCAGTTCCAACTGGGTGGGAGTGAATTGATAGAAGATATCGCACTGCTTCAAAAAATTGACGATGGATGCGGTGGACATGACAACCTCCGGTTTAATTGCGGTAGTGTAGCATAAACACAACCGATACGCAACGCTTCATCCTACGGGTAAGCCTGTTTCAGCCAATTGAGCGGATTCACCTGGACGCCGTTCACCCACACCTCCCAGTGCAAATGCGCGCCTGTCACCCGTCCGGTTCCCCCAACCAGCCCAATGACCTGTCCCTGCTCCACAAAATCCCCCGGCTTGACGTAAATGACTGACTGATGCCAAAAGCCGCTGTACACCCCCCAGCCGTGGTCAATGATGGTGGCATACCCTCGCACCGGCAGCAGACCGGCAAACACCACCTGCCCGGGCGCCGGCGCAAAGATTTGCAGCCCCTCGCCGCCGGCAAAGTCCAGCCCTGTGTGAAAGCCCTCAATTGTCAGGTCCGAATTCGAACCGATATAGGTTCGGCGCGTGCCATACAGGGAGGTGTATTGGTCGGGGTACACGGCAGGGGAGGAAAAAATCCCATTCCAGTATTTTGTGCTGTTCACCACGCTTGTAATGGAATAGATTTGCTGATTCTCCGGCTCGGTCACCGCCGGGTCAATCGTGGCGGGGTCAACGTACAGCGTTTCGCTGTAATAATTGCCCGAAGCCACCAGCACCATCTGTTCGAACGATTGCCGTGAGCCGTCTGGGGCAACCGCCTCCAGCCGCAGCGGATACACCCCGGGCTCCAGCAGCGCATGAACGCCTTGCAATGCGATTTGTTCGCCGTTCACAGAGAAAAATCGCACAGGGCGGTCCACCAGCGCGCCGGAGACGGTATACCCCTCCCGCACCTGCACGCGGATGACCTCCGTGCCTCCCTGAACCAGCGGCAGCGGCGTGATGCTCGCAGCGAGAAATGCAGGGGGCAAGCCCGCGGCGCTTCCGCCATTGCCGCTGGGGGTGTATAACACATCGCCGGGCAGGGCGTCCCATGTGCCGTTGAGTTTGTTGATTGCGGCGAGCGTCCACGGGTCGCTTCCCTGGCGGACAGCCGCCTCCAGAAGGGTCTCGCCATTGCCCACGCTCATGGGCGACTCGTATTGAACCTGTCCTTCCTGCACCGGCAGGATGAGGCTGACGCCCACATACAATTCGCTTGGGCTGACCAGCCGGTTGAGTTTGATCAATTGCTCATCCGGCACCTGTGTGCGGCGGGTGAGACTGCGCAGTGAATCGCCCAGCCCAACGGTCTCCGTTTCGAGCACGCCGTTGAAATCCAGTCCGGGGATGACCAGTCTCTGCCCGGGGCTGAGGAAGTTGGGGTTGACCTCGGGGTTGGCGGCAGTCAACGCATCGAGCGTGACGTTGAAGCGGGAGGCGATGTAATAGAGCGTATCTCCCTCCTGAACGATGTACACCGCTCCGCTGGCTTGAGCGGAGACAGGCTGAATGGCGGTAAAAGCCAGCAGGAAGGTCAGGAACAGAAGGGACAGGGCGCGTTTAGACATCTTGAAACTGAACGGTGTCTCCAATTTGATATTCCTCCCAGCGCTTGGGGTGAATTTCAAGGACGTATCTGGCGGGCTGTTTCGAAAAGTAGGCGGGGCGCCAGGCTTTTGCCAGAACCTTGTCCACCACCTGCATTTGGGAGTTGATCCAGACGACCGCCAAATCGAAAGGGACGAAGAGCATGTGGATGGACGAGTCGAGGCGTGAATCCCGCCTGCCAACGAGAATCAGCCCCTCGTCGGGCGAGATGCGGGCGCGGAAGGTGAATCCGCGCAGTTGGCTGAGGAAGGTGTCGCAGTAGCGGATGCGCGGCGGGGCTTCCATCTTTCTGGTTTTATTTTGAACGAGGATTTGCCTGGGCATGAGTCAAATTGAAAACGAGGCGTCCGTTTGGAGCGCCTCGCTGTGTTTACGCCGCCTTTTTTTCGAGTACTCTTTCCACGCTTGCAAGGAGTTCCTGAGGCTGAAAGGGTTTGGCGATGTAGTCATCCACCTTGGCAATGTGCAAGCCCAACACCCGGTCTATGCTCTGCGCCTTGGCGGTGACGACGATGACCGGGATGCCTCTGGTTTTTTCGTCGGCTTTGATTTGCTGATATACTTCCCACCCGTCCATATCGGGCATCATCAGGTCGAGCAGGACGAGGTCGGGCTTTTCCTCCCGTATCATTTTCAGCCCTTCGATGCCGCCGTTGGCGCCTTTGACTTCGAAGCCGCGGCGTCCCAAAATGAGCCGGATCAGGTCTATCATCTCCGGTTCATCTTCAACGCACAGGATGCATTTCATTTTGGCGTCCATGGGCATACCTATAGAGTTACACAAAACTTTGCGTAGAGCGTTCTCCAACGCGTTGGAAAGGTAATTGGCGTTAGAGAACACCGATTACGCGTAAGTCCTAACCTGCAGGACTTGCACAATACCCTGCGTAGAGTGCGTTCTCCAACGCGCAGACTGGATCATCAACGTTGGAGAACGTTGATTAAGCGTAAGTCCTGACCTGTTCAAAGTTTACCATAAAGTGAAGCCGATGAAGATAGTCCATTATTTGGTCATCCACGACGAAATCCACGGCGCCAGCCATTGCCGGATGGCGTTGACGCTGGCGTAAGAGACGGGTGGATTCTGACATCCATAAGAGCGGTTTGGTTGGAATCCCCCCACGTTAGAGGATTATATTAATTTCGACGGCGGGCTATTCCATCATCATCCCTGTTGGTATAATTTCCCTCACATTTTGGAGGCAAAGTGAATTCGAGAAACCAATCATTTATTGTGACTTTTCTGTTGATCGTGGCGGTGGCGGCGATGGTGGTGACCATGGTGCGCAACCAGACGCCCGCCGCTCAGCCGCTCTCGCTCAACGAACTTGCACAGGACGTTCAACTGGGGAAGGTGGCGCGGATTGTCGTCGAAAACGACGGCAGTTTACGGGTGATTTACAAGACCGGTTCAGAAACTGCCACAACCACCGGCGTACAAGCCTACAAGGAGTCCGATTCGACGCTCGTCCAGCAGTTGACCGCTTTGGGCGTCAGCCCGGAGCGGCTTACTCCCGACAACGTCAAAATCGAGGTCGAACCGCCCTCGGTCTGGTCGGGATTGCTGGGAGGGTTTTTGGTTTATCTCCTGCCGCTCCTGCTGATGCTGGGCGTCTTCTGGTTCATCTTCCGGCAGGCGCAGGGCTCGAACAACGCGGCGATGTCGTTTGGCAAAAGCCGCGCCCGCATGTTCAGCGGCGAGCATCCCACCGTGACGTTTGCCGACGTGGCTGGGGCGGATGAATCCAAACAGGAACTGGCGGAAGTGGTCGAGTTCCTGAAAGAACCGCAGAAGTTCATCCAGTTGGGGGCGCGCATTCCCAAGGGCGTTCTGCTCGTGGGTCCTCCCGGAACGGGAAAAACGCTGCTGGCAAAGGCGGTCTCTGGCGAGGCGGGGGTGCCGTTCTTTTCCATCTCCGGTTCCGAGTTCGTGGAAATGTTCGTAGGCGTGGGCGCCAGCCGCGTGCGCGACCTGTTCGACCAGGCAAAACGCCACTCGCCGTGTATCGTCTTCGTGGATGAAATTGACGCCGTCGGGCGTCAGCGCGGCGCGGGGTTGGGCGGCTCGCACGACGAGCGCGAACAAACCCTCAACCAGATGCTCGTGGAGATGGACGGTTTCGACACCGACACCAACGTCATCATCATCGCCGCCACAAACCGCCCCGATATCCTCGACCCGGCGCTTCTGCGCCCCGGGCGTTTCGACCGCCGCGTCACGCTCGACCGCCCGGACGTGAAAGGGCGCGAAGCCATCCTGCGTGTTCACACCAAGGGCAAGCCGCTCGAACCAAACGTTGACCTTGCTTCTTTGGCGCGCGGCACGCCCGGCTTCGTCGGCGCGGACCTCGAAAACCTGGTCAACGAAAGCGCCATCCTTGCCGCCCGACGCAACAAAAAAGCCATCGGTCAGGCGGAATTGGAAGAAGCAATCGAACGCGTGGTGATGGGACCGGAGCGCAAGTCCCGCCTCATCTCGGACGAAGAGAAGCGCATCATCGCCTACCATGAGGCTGGTCATGCTGTGGTGGCTAATGCCATCCCCGAAGCCGACCCGGTCCAAAAGGTGACCATCGTCGGGCGCGGGCAGGCTGGAGGTCTGACCTGGTTCCGTCCCGAAGAAGACCGTCTGCTATATTCCCGCAAGAAACTGCTCGCCAACCTTGCCTACATGCTGGGCGGGCGCGTCGCCGAAGAAATCGTCTTCGACGACATCACCTCCGGCGCATCGAACGACATCGAACAGGTGACACGGCTGGCGCGCACCATGGTCACCCGCCTCGGCATGAGCAGTGAACTGGGTCCCATGCTCTACGGTCAAAAAGAGGAACTCATCTTTCTCGGGCGTGAAATTTCCGAACAGCGCGACTACTCCGAAGCCGTTGCAGAAAAGATTGACGCTGAAGTCCGCAAAATTGTGGAAGACTCCTACAAACTGGCGAAGAAACTGCTCACCAAATACCGCAAACAACTGGATGCGGTGGCGCAGCGGCTGCTCGAAGTGGAAACGCTCACCCGCGAAGAGTTCGAAGCCATCTTCCCGCCGCCGGTTCCCAAGAAGAGCGGAACGCCGCAAATCGCTTCGACGGCGGCATAAACCCCATCAACCAAAAGCCCCGCATTGCGCGGGGCTTTTTTTTGTGTGTGAAAATTTATCCGCCGCTGGCTTCCTTGTGCTGACGTACCAATTCACGCCGCAGAATTTTGCCGACCGTCGTCTTGGGCAGTTCACTTCGGAATTCGTAATGCGTCGGGACTTTGTACGCCGCCAGCCGTTCCTTGCAGAACGCCTTGATCTCCTCCTCGGTGGCGGTCTCGCCCGGCTTCAGCACAATCCACGCCTTGACCGTCTCGCCGCGGTATGGATCGGGGATGCCCGCCACGCCGGCTTCCAGAATCTTGGGGTGCTGGGCAAGCACTTCCTCCACCTCGCGGGGCCACACCTGGAAACCGCCCGGCTTGATCAGTTCCTTCTTGCGGTCAACGATGTAGAAGTAGCCGTCCTCGTCCATGCGGGCGATGTCGCCGGTGAACAGCCACGTCTTGCCGTCCTTGAGTTTGCGCAGGGCGTTGGCGGTTTCGGTGGGCATGTTGTGATACCCTTTCATCACCATCGGGCCGCTGATGACCAGTTCCCCAACCTCGCCCACCGGCATTTCGGTCTCGCCGTCATCCAGGCTGATGATTTTTGCGTCCACATTGGGCAGCGGCAGACCGATGGAGCCGGTGCGGTTCTCGCCGAGCAATGGGTTGCAGTGCGTGGCGGTCGGCGCCTCCGAAAGACCGAACCCCTCGAACACCTTGCCGCCGCTCAACTTCTCGAAAGTCTCTTTGGTCTCACGCAGCAGCGGCGCAGAACCGGAGATACACGCCTTGATCGAGCGCAGGCTGACCTTGCCTTCCTTTACCTCCGGGCGGTTGTTGATGGCGTTGTAGAGCGTCGGCACACCGGGGAAGATGGTCGGCTTGTACTTGTGGATGTTTTCCAGCACATCGGGAATGTCGCGCGCGTTCGGGACCATCACCATGCTGGCGCCGCCCGCCAGGGCAAAATGCATCCCCGCCACCATGCCATAAACGTGGAAGAGCGGAATCGCCATCAGCAAAACTTCCTTGCCTTCTTCCAAATTCGTCATCCAACTCTTGATCATCAACGTATCGGCGACGACGTTATAGTGAGTAGCCACCGCGCCCTTTGAGACGCCGGTTGTCCCGCCCGAATACTGGAACAACGCCGTATCCTCGGGTTTGACTTCCACGTTGGGTTTCGGCGCGCCTTTATATTTGGCGAGCAAATCCTTGAGCCAGATGTCCCCGTCCCTCAGCCCGCCCTCGATTCGGAAACCGCCCTTCTTCTCGCGCGCCAGCGTGAACAACACCCGCAGCACGGGCGGCAGTGTCTCCTTCAAATTGGTCACGATCATCTTCTTGATCTTGGTCTTCGGCTGGGCTTTCTTGATGGTCTCATAGAAGTTCGTCATCACGAACATATACTCGATGCCCGCATCGTTCGCCTGATGCTCGATCTCCGGCGGCGTATAGAGCGGGTTGGTCGCCACCACCACTCCGCCCGCTTTGAGAATGCCAAAATACACCATCACAAACTGCGGCGTGTTCGGCATGAAGATGCCCACGCGGTCGCCCTTCTTCACGCCCATATCCACCAGGGCGGCGGCAATACTGTTGGCAAGCGCGTCCATCTCCCGGAACGTAATGACCGCGCCCTTGAAGATCGTACAGGCGCGGTCAGGATATTTGCGGGCAGACTCCTCCAGAAAATGCTGCAACGGTACTTGAGGAATTTCAAACGAATGCGGCACCCCTTTGTCATAGTGAGCAAACCACGGTTTATCGTTCATACTGCCTCCTCTTTTGGTTGAATAATTCCAGTATATACAAGGCTGATTCAAAAGTCAACCAACCGGCGGATGTTTTTCTCGATTTCATCCACCGCGCCCTCCTCGACTTTGAACCACAGAATATTCGGATCAGACTCCTTGAACCAATTCGCCTGCCGGCGGACATACACCCGCGTCGCGCGTCGTATCTGGACCTTCGCCTGCTCCTCCGACAATTCGCCTTTCACCACGCCGATACATTCCCGGTACCCAATCGCAGACATGCTCGGCAGAGCGGGGGAGTATCCCTGTGCAAGGAGCCTCCGCACCTCCTCCACGAGCCCGTTTGCGAACATCGCTTCGATGCGCTCATCCACACGGCGATACAACTCCTCGCGCGGGCGCGTCAGCCCGATGGAAATGAGCCGGTAAGGCGAGTCGCTCTGGCTGCGCTGTTCGGAGAACTTCCTGCCAGTCGTCAGGATGACCTCCAAAGCGCGGATGGTGCGGCGATAGTTTCGCGGGTCAATTTTGGAGGCGGCTGCGGGGTCCATGTCCCTCAATTTTTCGTATAGCCAATATATCCCTCTTTCCTCTTTCATCCTTTCTAACGTTTCCCGTAATTGCTCATTGGGTTTCACCTCCGGCGGAGTCCATCCTTCAATCACCGCGCGGATATATTGCCCGGTACCGCCCACCAAAAACGGCAGTTTGCGGCGCGCGTGAATCTCTGCGATTGCCTCCCGCGCCTTTTGCTGAAAGACCGCCAGACTCAAAACCTCATCGGGGTTTGCAATGTCAATCAGGTGATGGGGCACACGCGCCCGTTCCTCGGCGGTGGGCTTTGCTGTGCCAATGTCCATGCCGCGGTAAAACAGGCGCGAATCCGCAGAGACGATCTCGCCGTTGAGGCGTTCCGCCAGCCGAATGGCGATTTCCGTCTTCCCTACCGCAGTCGGACCGAGGATTAAAACAAGAGGTGGTTTCGGCATTGAATTTCCATTATTGACTGCACTGAAAAAAACCTTTTCCTACCACGAAGAACACAAAGACCACGAAGTTTTTTAAATCATCTTGCATCGAATTTCAAAATTCAGTACTTCACGAAAGCGCGTATTGGGCG
>DAOUBY010000163.1:0-7998 GCA_034432325.1 Anaerolineales bacterium | reverse complement strand
TAACTTGCGCTCTCTAGCGCAAATTCGGCGGTAGAGACCGCCAAATACGCGCTTTCGTGAAGTACTGAATTTATCTGTGTTCATCTGTGTTCATCTGTGTTCATCTGTGGTTGGAACATGAATTTCAAAACACTCTCTTAGAGAACGCCTGTTACGCGCCGCAACAACACGTGTTACACAATCCTGATCACCACTGTCTGCGCGCCCTCGCCCGCGACCGAATGACGGTGGCGGTGAGATTCATTCCCAGCACAAAGACGAGAAGCACCAGCGCCGTGCCGTATTGAATGCGAATTGGCATTTCGGGAACCTGCGTGGAGATGACGAAGAGATGATACGGCAGCGCCATGGTCGCGTCGAACGGGGAATTGGGCAGGCGGGGCAGGAAGAATGCCGCTCCGGTGAACAGGATGGGGGCGGTCTCGCCGGCGGCGCGCTCCAAGCCGAGGATGACGCCGGTGATGATGCCCGGCAGCGCTTCCTTCAGGACGATGCGGCGGATGGTCTGCCAGCGGGTGGCGCCCAGCGAGATGCTCACCGTGCGGAATGCCTGCGGGACGGCGCGCAGCGCCTCCTCCGCTGTGCTGATGATGACCGGCAGGGTCATGATGGAAAGCGTCAGCGAGGCGGCAAGGATGGAGGTGCCGAATTTGAGGAACAGGACGAACAACCCCAGCCCGAACAGCCCATACACCACCGAGGGGATGCCCGCCAGGTTGATGATGGCAATGCGGATGGTGCGCGTGAGGGGCGTATCGGCGGCGTATTCGGAGAGGTAAATGGCGGCGGCGATTCCCAGCGGGACCGAGAACACGGCTGTGCCAATCGTGAGATACAGCGTGCCGATGATGGCTGGCAGGATGCCGCCGGCGCGCATCCCCTCGCGCGGAAAGCCCGAGAGAAATTCCCATGAGACGGCGGGCATGCCCTGAAGCAGGATGTAAATCACCACGGCAATAATCGGGATGACCGTTGCAAGCGCCATCAGCGTGAGGGCGGTAAAGCCGAGACGCTGGATGAGGTTGCGGGAGGAGGAGGAGCGGGTCATGGGCGGGTAATTGGTAATTGGTAATTGGTAATTGGGACTGCGCTGTCAGGAGAGGATTCGCTCTGCGCGTTTTTTGGCTTTGAATACCACCGACGAGGCGGCAATGTTCACGCCCAGCGAGATGAGGAACAGGACCATGCCGATGAAGAACAGTACATGGTAATGCACGCTTCCGTTGGCGACCTCGCCCATTTCGGCGGCAATGGTCGCCGTCATGGTGCGGACGGGGGAGAAGAGACTGCCCAGTTTCAGGGCGAGCACGGGGGCGTTACCCGTCACCATCATCACGGTCATGGTTTCGCCGATGGCGCGCCCAATGCCGAGCATGACGGCGGTCAGCACGCCGGATTTCGCGGCGGGCAGGGTCACGCGCCAGATGGTCTGCCAGCGGGTGGCGCCCAACGCCCAGGCGCCTTCGCGGTAGGCGCGCGGGACGGAGTCGAGCGCATCTTCCGCCACGGAGACGATGGTGGGGACAGCGATCCCGCCGAGGAGCAGGGAACCGGTAAAGGCGGTCAGACCAGTCGGCAGGTCCAGAAAGACGCGCAGAAACGGGGAGAGGATGAGAATCCCGAGGAATCCGAGCACCACAGAGGGCAGTCCGCCAAGCAGTTCGACGAGCGGTTTGAGAATCTCGCGCACCCAGCGCGGTGCGATTTCGGAGATGTACACGGCGGTGCCGATGCCAAACGGGACGGCAATGAGCGCCGCGCCGAGGGTCACGATGAGCGAGCCGGTGATGAGCGGAAGGATGCCGAAATATTCCTCGATGGGATACCAGCGCACGCTGAGCAGTTCGGAGATTTTGACATCGCTCAACGCGGGCAAACCTTCGCGCATGAGGAAGATGAAGATGAGGACGACGAAGAGGATGGCTGAATAGCCCGAGGCTTTGATGAGGCGGGTGATGAGGAATTCACGCCAGTTGAGGGATTTTTCCATGCGGTTCTTCCTGCTCTCCGTGAGAAAGTGTTGTAGAAGTCTTCCAGAGCGCGTAGAATGCGTTCTCTAACGCTCCTCGCGCAGGCGGACGGTCTCTCCTTGTGCCATAACGTTAGGGCGTCCCCGTGGAGGATGATAAGGAGGTTGGGACGAGGACCGGCACAAAGCCAAGTTCCGCCACGATGTCCTGCGCTTCGGGGGAAAGGATCCAGTCGAGATATTCCTTGAGAATGCCCGTCGGTTCGCCGTTCGTGTACATGTAAAGGTCGCGGGCAACGGCATAACTCTTGTCGTTCACGGTGGCGATGGACGGCAGGACGTATGCGCCGCCGGCTTCTTTGGCAATGGCAATCACTTTCAAATCCGCCGGCACATACCCCAAGCCGTCGTAACCGATGGCGTTGGGATTCTGACGCACCTCGGTGATGATGCCTTCGGAGGAGGGGAGCAGAAGCGTATCCATCGAAAAGAGGGTCTTGTCGCCTTTCTTTCCCAGCCGCAAAACGGTTTCGAGAAAATAGACGTGTGTGCCGGAGTTGGTCTCGCGCGAAAGCCGCACGATGGGGCGGTCTTCTCCGCCGACTTCCTTCCAGTTGTTGATCTTCCCGCTGTAAATATCGGAAATTTGCTGCAAGGTCAGTTGGCTGACGGGGTTATTGGGGTTGACGATGACGGCAATCGCATCGCGCGCCACGACGAATTCGACGGGGTCGCCGCCGTTGGCTTTTGCCTCCTCGATTTCCTCCTGCTTGATCTGGCGGGAGGCGTTGGCGATGTCCACCGTGCCGTTGATGAGCGCGGCAATGCCCGTCCCCGATCCGCCGCCCGTCACCGAAATGCGGACGTTGGGATGGTCGCTCTGGTATTTTTCCGCCCACGCCAGCGCCAGGTTGACCATGGTGTCGGAGCCTTTGTTTTCGATGTACGCCGCGGGCATTTGGGGAGCGGCTTGCGCTGGAGAAGCCGAACTGCAAGAAGAAAGAAGGAAGGATGCAAGAAGAACGAAGACAAGGACGCGATTCATTGTGTGGATTATAGTCGAAAGTATCGGACGCTGGCATGATAAAATCGCTTCATGCCCGACCTTCGACCTGTTTTCTCCATCCAAAGCCTCGACTTCTACTACGGACCCAAAAAGGCGCTCTCGAACATCAGCCTCGACATCGAGCCGCACAAAGTGACGGCGCTCATCGGTCCCTCGGGATGCGGCAAGTCCACGTTTTTGCGCTGCCTGAACCGCATGAACGACACCATCCCCGGCACGCGCGTGGAGGGGAAAATCCTGCTCAACGGAAGCGACATCTACGGCAGGGAAATGGATGTCGTGGATTTGCGTCAGCGTGTGGGCATGGTGTTCCAAAAACCGAACCCGTTCCCGCAGTCCATTTTCGACAACGTGGCGTTCGGTCCGCGGGTGCTGGGCAGGGTGGAGAGCAAAAGTCAATTGGAGGGGGTGGTGGAGGAAAGTTTGAAGCGCGCCGCACTATGGGACGAGGTAAAGAACATTCTGCACGAAAACGCGCTGGGCTTGTCTCTCGGTCAGCAGCAGCGGTTGTGCATTGCACGAGTCATCGCTGTGCAGCCCGAGGTGATTTTGCTGGATGAGTCAACCTCCGCGCTCGACCCGATTGCCACGCTGAGCATCGAGGAACTCATCGCTGAATTGAAGCGCGAGTACACGATAGTCATCGTAACCCACAACATGCAGCAGGCGGCGCGCGTCTCCGATTACACGGGTCTCTTCTGGCTGGGGGAACTGGTGGAGTTTTCGTCAACCAACGAGTTGTTCACCCGCCCCAAACAGGAATTGACGGAAGCGTACATTACGGGGAGGATGGGGTAATTGCTTGCTTCAGCCGCCTTCCTCGGCGGCATTTTGCAGGTAGTTCTACGCCGAGGAAGGCGCAGAGAGCATAATAAACAAAGCGCGGACATCAAACGATGTCCGCACTGTTCAATACAGGCTGTCATTGCGAGGAGGGTCGAAGACCCGACGAAGCAATCTCCAATACTGTCTGGGAGATTGCTTCGTGGCGAGAGAGCATCGCCACTCGCAATGACAAGATCACTTACGAATGTTGTCCCTTCCAAAACTCGTCGTCGGTGGATTTGATTTCCTTCATCTCACCGGTGACGATGAAGACGGTCCGTTCACAGATGTTGGTGACGCGGTCGGCAAAGCGTTCGAGGTTGTGCGCCACCCACAGCAGCCAGTTGGCGCGTTCGATGGTCTTGGGGTCTTGAATGATGAAAGTCATCAGTTCGCGATAAACCTGATTGTAGAGCGCGTCCACTTCGTCGTCTTCGACGGGAATCGCCCTTGCGGCTTCCGCGTCTTCGTTGACGAAGGCGCTCAAGGCGCGGTGGAGCATATCCACGCCTTTTTGCGCCATGCGCGGCACGTCAATCAGCGGCTTGAGCAGGGGTTCGTCGCCCATGCGGATGTTGATGTTGGCAATGCCCTTGGCGTAGTCGCCCATGCGCTCCAATTCGGAAATAATCTCCAGCGCCGAAGCCAGCAGGCGCAGGTCGCGCGCCATCGGCTGCTGGGTGGCAATCAATACCATCAATTTGTTCTCGATTTCGAAGCGCTTTTCATTGATGCGCTGATCTTCCGCAAAGATTTTCTCGGAGGCTTTGATGTCCCGCTTTTTCAACGCTTCGACGGAGTCGAGAATTGCCTGCTCGACCATGCTGCCAAGCACCAGCACATCATCCTTTACCTGCTGAATTTCGGTTTCAAAAGTTTTACGAAGCATACATTCCTCGTTTCGTCCTCTGGTTGTCGTATTATATCCCTGATTTTCAGCCGAACCGTCCCGTGACGTAGTCTTCGGTGCGCTTGTCCTTCGGGTTGGTAAAGATGACGTTGGTCTGGTTGTATTCGATCACCGTGCCGGAGCGCGAGCCGTTGCCCGAAAGCATCATCATGGCGGTGTAATCCGAGGCGCGGGCGGCTTGCTGCATGTTGTGGGTGACGATGACGATAGTGAAGTCCTTCTTGAGTTCCTGCATCAACTCTTCGATTTTGAGCGTGGCGATGGGGTCGAGGGCGGAGGCGGGTTCGTCCATGAGGATGACCTGCGGTTCGACGGCGATGGCGCGGGCGATGCACAGCCGCTGCTGCTGGCCGCCCGAAAGCGCCAGAGCGGACTTTTTCAGGTCGTCCTTCACTTCGTCCCACAGCGCTGCGGCGCGCAGACTGCGCTCCACCAGTTCGTCCATATCCCCTTTGTAGCCGTTGATGCGCGCTCCGTATGCCACGTTCTCGTAGATGGATTTGGGGAAGGGGTTCGGCTTCTGGAAGACCATGCCGATATGACGGCGCACTTCCACAGGGTTGACCTTCGGGTCGTAGATGTTCTGTCCGTAGAACAGCACTTCACCGTCCACGCGGGCGGTCGGCACCAGGTCGTTCATGCGGTTGAAGCAGCGCAGGAACGTGGACTTGCCGCAGCCCGAAGGTCCAATGATAGCCGTGATCTGCCGCGCGGGGATTTCCAGCGAGATGTCTTCCAGCGCCAGAAAATCTCCGTAGCGGACGTTGAGATTTTTGACCGAGAGAGCGATTTCGTGTTTGTCGAGCATAAGTTCCTTTCAGACTTCGGAAGTCTTCTTTACAACGTTATAGCCGCGTGTAGTTGGCGTTCTCTAAGAAGCGTTTTGAAATTCATGTTCTAACCACAGATGGACACAGATAGACACAGATAAATTGGCTTCAAGGGTAATTTCATCGCGTTTTTCATCAGCATCAGTGTTCATCCGCGTTCGTCTGCGGCGAATCTCGATTTATAAAACGCTCTCTAACACCAGGGCGCGTAAGAGAACGCGCCCTGCGCGCCATTACCATCTGATTTGCAGCTTATTCCTCAATACAATCGCCAGGGCGTTCAGGCTGAGCAGAACCGCCAGCAGGACGATGATTCCCGCTGCCGCCAGTTGCTGAAATTCCGCTTTGGGCAGCGAAACCCAGTTGAAAATCTGAATGGGCAGCACGGTGAACAAATCCAGCGGACCCTTGAGGTCGAAGCGGATGTAGGTCAGCGCGCCGATGGTGATGAGCGGGGCGGTCTCGCCGATGGCGCGCGAGATGGCGAGGATGGTGCCCGTCAAAATGCCAGGCATAGCGTAGGGCAGGACGTGATTCTGGATGGTCTGCCACTTGGTCGCGCCGAGGGCAAACGAAGCGTGCCGCACCGATTGCGGCACGGCGCGGATCGCCTCGCGCCCCGAGACGATGAGAATGGGCAGCACGAGCAGCGCCATGGTCATCGAGCCAGCCAGCACGCTGCGCCCCAGTTCCAGCCCGCGCACGAACAAGCCCAAGCCGAGCAAACCGTAGATGATGGACGGCACGCCCGCCAGGTTGGCGATGTTGATTTCGATGAAGCGCGTCAAGCCGTTATCGGGGGCGTATTCTTCGAGATAAATCGCCGCGCCCACGCCGATGGGGAACGCCATCAGCGCCGTCAGGCTGATCATCCACAGCGAGCCTTGCAGGGCGGAGCGCAAGCCCGATTTTTCGGGGAAGCGCGAGGGGAATTCGGTGAAGAATTCGGGGCGCAGCCATTTGTAGCCGTCCAGGATGATGTCGAGGATCAGGACGGAGAGCAGGAGCAAGCCGAGGGTCACGGCGGCGAGGCTGAGGAGTTGGAAAACGCGTCCGAAGCGCAGACGCAGGCTGAGGCGGGGGGCGAAGCGCCCGTCTTCGTTGGCGAAGAGTCCGTTCATTCGTACACCTCCCGATAGCGGCGGGTCAGCCAGTTGCTGATCAGGTTCATCACCAGCGTCATCACGAAGAGCAGCATCCCGACGGCGAAGATGGTCTTGTAGGCGATGCTTTGCTGGGGCGTATCGCCCAGGCTGACCTGCACGATGTAGGCGGTCATGGTTTCGATGGATTGCAGCGGGTTGAGGGTGAGTTTGGGCTGCTGACCTGCGGCGATGGCGACGATCATCGTCTCGCCGATGGCGCGGGAGACCGCCAGGATGAACGCCGCCGAGATGCCCGAAAGCGCGGCGGGAACGACGGTTCGCAGCGTGACCTCGAGGCGGGTCGCGCCCAGGGCATATGCCGCCTGCCGAAGCGACTGCGGCACAGCGGACATGGCGTCTTCGGAGAGCGAGGCGACGAGCGGCAGAATCATGAAGCCCATCACGATGCTGGCGCTGAGGGCGTTGAAGGTTTGCGTTTGGGGCCAGAGTTTTTGCAGCAGGGGCGTGACGAAGGTGAGCGCAAAGTAGCCATAGACCACGGTCGGCACGCCTGCCAGCACTTCGAGCATGGGTTTAAGGATTTTGCGGGCGCGGTCGCTGGCGTATTCGCTCAGGTAGATGGCGGCGAGCAGACCGAGCGGCAGCGCGATGAACATCGCTCCCGCGGCGACGAGAATCGTCCCGTTCACCAGCGGCAGGACACCGAAGCGTTTGGAGGCAAAGAGCGGCGTCCAGCGCGTATCGGTGAAGAACTCCACGATGGAGACTTCTTGAAAGAAGAGGATGGTCTCCTGAAGCAGGACGGCGATGATGCCCAGCGTGGTGAAGACGGAGACGATGGAGAACAAGAGCAAGACGGCGCGGATGATTTTTTCGCGGCGGTCGTGGTCGGCGCGGGGGCGGAGGAGGACGGAAAGGACACGTTGGGATTCGTTCATGAGAGTCTTTTGCCCTCACCCCTAACCCCTCTCCCACAGGGAGAGGGGAACACCCTTCCCCCAGTGGGGGAAGGGCTGGGGATGAGGGATGGTATGGTGGAATTTACTTTTCTTTCGCCAGCAGGTCAGCCAGCGAGACGCCCACGGTGGAGCCGAGACCTTCAAAGACGGAGCCGGTCACGCGCTTGTCGTAGCGCTGCTGAGCGAGGGTGTAGATTTCATCGGTCAGCGGGACGTAGCCGACTTCGGCGGAGAGCGCGCCCGCGTTCTTCAGATAGAATTCGATGAAGGCGCTGATTTCGTCCTTCTGGTCAATGCGGGCGCGGTTGACGTAGATGAACAGCGGGCGGGAGA
>DAOUBY010000162.1:0-10090 GCA_034432325.1 Anaerolineales bacterium | reverse complement strand
AATACGGCGCAGTTCTTTTTTGCAGCGAATTTTCACGAATTGCTCGAAGAAGATTGCCGCATTTGTGTCTTTGATGCAGGGTGGGCTGTTAGGCATAGTAAACTAATGTTCATGAGTCTCTGGTTTCTAGCGGCGCTTTGGCGCTTATTGGGTATAGGAGGAAGCGGCGGTATCCGCATTTGAAGTTGATGCGGGGAAGGTGCTATTCGTGGTTGCCTGCCTCATTTTTGTCTCCAATACTTCCAGGGCTGAGGCTTTCAACACATAATTGTTGGGCAGGTCGCGGTAGTATTTGCGGGCGCTGTCTATTTTGGACCTTCCCTCCAGCTCGAAGCCATTAGCAAGTTCCTGCAATCCCCAGGTTTCATAACTATATCCCTGTGTGTAAATGGAATAGGCGTCCGATGGATTGGCGAGCAGGTCAACCGCCTCTTTGAAATATTTTCTTCCCAATTCAAAATTGCGGAGCGGGCTTTGTGAAAAGTAGAAACTCCCCAAGGCTCTCAACGCGATGATTCGGGCAAGGGGAAACCGTGCCGCGTGAATTGCCTTTTTGTAGAATTCTTCTGCTTGTTTGAAATTGGAATCAGCAAAGAATTCAAAAGCCAAAAAGGTGTATTCAGAGGATGCAATTTGGCTGGGGATTTGTTCCGTTATGTTGATTGCCGCTTCCAGGTAGATTTGCCGTTTGTTGTTCAACGAGATGGAAGCCGCCTCCCTTTTCGTTGCGTCTGGCAGGGCGGATATTTCATTGTTGAATTTGTCGCGCAACTCGATGAGCTGCATGGTAATGTTCCGCAGTTCTTCCCGCTTGCTGCGATTTTGTTCGACTTTTTGAATCCACCAGCTAAAGATGCCGGTCACAAATGCGCCTACCAGCGCGCCGATCAATGCAGAAAAAACATCACTTGACATGCGACTTCTCCTCCGTTGGCAAATTGGCGAAATGATTTGAACTACAAACGAGGGTGAGTATCCTCAGCCCGATGTCAGTTGTGGCGGGGTGTCTTCTTTAGCGCTTTTGCCGGGTCTCATCTCCAGAAACTGAATTTGGTGGGTGAAGCGCGCATGTGCCAGCCTCGGCAGGAGCGCCTCGTTGAGGCGGTTTTCGATGCGTTTTTCGGCATCGGCGAGCATGTCGAGTTTGGAGGCTTTGTCCTGGGCGAGGGCGGCGAGTTCCTGCATGGCGGCTTCGATGTCTTTTTTCGTCACCCAGTTGATCAGCCCGGAGGCGGTGTCCTTCTCGATTTCGAGCGGCTCCACCGAGAGAATTTCGGCGTGCGGCAGTTGCAGGAGAATTTGCCCCGGCTTGAGGAAGCCGCCGCGATGGACTTGGATGTTGAATCCTTTTTGCAGGTCGAAGCCGATTTTGGCGCGGTATGCGCCCCGCAGGCGGATGCGCTTCACGCTTCCCAGCAGGGTATCGCTGGTTTCATGCTCCACATCGAAATCCTGCTCGATCATTGCCAGTTGCAGAATTTCATTGGTGCGCTTGTAGATGATTTTCTGGTTGATGGTCACTTGCGGCGTCAGCCCAAAGGTGTTCTTGACCGTTGCCGCCAATTCCCTGGCGATGGAAAGCGTCTTGTTGGGGAAATAGACGAAGAGCAGCCATGCCGTCCCGCCGAACAGGATGAGGAAAAAGGCAAGGATACTGATAATGATGATGGTTGTATCGCTCATAAGATTGCGCCTGTACAGACATTACTGCTTCCTGCCTCAATAACTGAACTGATGCAGACAAAAAGCAGGGAGAAGCCGAAGATTTTAGTTCAAATATTTACGCAGTACTCTGTAAATCACATTTTGGACGCCGCGCCCGAACCTTTCACTGCCCTTCGAGCATTTCGCGGATCGCCTCCACAACGGCGGCTGGATTCTGTCTCGGAATGTTATGCCCCGTCCCCGGCACGATGATCTGCCTGCCGTTGGTGGAGAGCGCAGCGAGACGGGCTTGCTGTTCCTTGAACAGGCTGGCAAGGGCTTGTTCCAAATCGGGCGGCAGACCGGGATTGAGGACGGTGAAGTTTTCGGCGGTAAGCACGGTGACGGGCAGGTCGCCGAGGCTGCCCGTTTCGCGGACTTGTTCCACCACGGCGGGTATGTTCATCGCTTCGAAGTTACTGGCGGGGTCGCGCCAGCCTTCGGTGAGGTAGAGGCGGAAGGAGGCGAGGCGGGCAGGGTCGCCGGCGGAGGCGGGCGGAAGGAGGGCGAGGGCGTCCTGCCACCAGTCCTCGTGAAGCGCGTCCACGAAGATCATGCCGCTCACTTCATCGGGGAAATCGTGCTGGTAGCGGCGGATGAGCAGACCGCCGAAAGAATGCCCGACGAGGATGTAGGGCGGCGGGACGTTTGCAAGGGTGAGCAGGGTGTGCAGGTCCTGGGCGGTCAGTTCGGCGTCGCGCGGGGTGGGGGCGTAGTCGCTGTGGGCAAGCCCGGCGCGGTCATAGCGGCAGACGCGGGTGAATTGGGCGACGGCAGGGTGGACGTCCTTCCAGGTGGTGACATCGCCTTCGAGCCCGGCTTCGAGGAGGACGGTGGGGCTTCCTTCGCCTTTGCAATCGAGGTAGAGGCGGTATCCGCCGATGTCAATTTTGTCGCCGGGCAGGGTGGGGCGGGGAGCAGGCGTCAGCGTGGTGGCTGCCGAGGGAGGAGGAGCAGTTGCCGGGGCGGGGGAGGCGGCGGGCGTCCCGCATCCTGCGAGGAGCAGGCAGAGGGTCAGGAAGAGCGCAAGGCGCGCCGGGGTAAGTCTCATGTCATTCAATCTGGCGGACGGTGACGGCTTTGAAGGGTTGTTTGAGCGTTTCAATCAATCGTTGAAACACGCCGGAGGACATGCTGTGTTCGAGCCATGCCTGCCGGGCTTCGGGGCTTTCCCATTCGGTGATTTCGATGAGTGTGTGGGGGTTGTCTATAACTTCGTAGCGGGTGAAGCCGATGAAGCCGGGGGCGTTCTGCCGCTTTTCGTGCAGGTCTGCCAGGGCTTTGAGCAGGGCATCCCGTTGACCGGGTTTGGCTTCCATTTCGACGATGGTTTTCGAGGTCATGTTTGCTCCTTGCGGGCAGGCTTCAGCGTTGGGCGAGGTGACCGCCCGCCTGCGCCTGCGCCAGCACGTCGAGGATGGCGTTGACGAGGGCGCGCGCGGCGCTTTCGCTCAGTTCGACGGCGACGCGCGCGGAGGGACCGAGTGATTCGTTGACAAAGTCAATGTTGAGGGCATGTTCGTAGGGCGCATCGAAGGGGTGGTCGTAGGAGACGTTGGCGCCTTCCAGTTTGAACCAGCCGTTCACACCCTTGCCGCTGCCTTCGATTTTCACTTTTTCCACGATCATGGTGCACATGCGGGACTCCTTTTACTCGTTTGAACAATGGTCGTTGTTTGTAATATTTGATCTCTTGCAGGGCTTACGCGTAATCAACGTTCTCTAACGTTGATTATCCGGTCTGCGCGTTAGAGAACGCGCTCTACGCAGGGTTTTGCGTAAGTCCTGTCTTGCATAAGTCAGCCGGTGTTAGAGCGTATTGTGCGCTCTCTGGCGCACTTTTGCAAGAGGTCTATCGCGTCGAATGACACGAATGCAGCGAATTTTCTGCGGGAATTTCGGAGCGTTCGATGCAAAAGAGAACTGAGCCTTATTCTGCGCCTGAGCAAACTACGCGGGCTTTTGCAGGTTCTTTTCCAGAAACGCAAAGACTTTTTTCCAGCCGTCCATTGCCTGCTCCTGGCGGTAGGCTTTGTAGATGTAGTAGAAGAAGCCATGCCCGGCGCCGTCGTAGCGGTGGAATTCGTAGTCTTTGCCGTACTTTTTCAATTCGGCTTCGTGTTGATCCACCTGTTCGGGGCTGGGGCTGGTATCGTCGTTGCCGAACAAGCCCAGGATGGGACAGGAGAGGTCTTTGGTGTAATCAATCGGCGCGACGGGGCGTTTTTCGTTCAACGCTTCGGGCGGCATGACCACGTTCCCGCCCCAGCAGTCTACAATGGCGTCAAAGCCAGAAGTGCGGCAGGCGGCGAGGTAGGCATGTCTGCCGCCGGAGCATGTGCCGAAGATACCCACCTTGCCGTTGATGCAGGGGAGCGAGCGCAGATATTTCATCGCGCCTGTCAGGTCGCCCACAGCCTGGTCGTCTGGCACGCCGCCGTCGGCGCGGACTTTGGCGGCAATGTCTTCGGGCGTGCCGTGTCCGGCGCGGAAATACAGGTTGGGTGTGATGGCGGCGTAGCCGTGAAGCGCAAATTTGAAGGTGGTCTCGCGATACCATTCGTCCCAGCCAGGCATGTGATGCGCCAGCACCAGCCCGGGGAAGGGACCTTTGCCAAGCGGGCGGGCAAAGAAAGCGTTGATCCAGTCGCCGTTTGCGCCGGGCAGGGTGACGGTCTCTGCAAGGATGCCTTCATACTGGTCGGTGGTGTACATCGTCTTCTCCTCTGAGGCGGGATAATCTTTCGAGAATTGCCTGTACGCTTCGATTGTAGTCCAAAGTTTCGTGTGTGGCGTCCAATTCGAGAATTTGGCTGGAGGGGACGCCGGCGAGCCATTCATCCAGAAAGGACTCGAACAAGGCGGTGTCTTCGGCGCTGGCGATGTTGATGCGCTTCCTTCTGGACATTCGGTCTGCCACTGTTTCCTCATCCGTTCTCAAGCGGACGATGAGTTCGGGGGGCGGCAGGCAGGCGCGGACGAGGGTGTAGAGGCGCCGGCACAGGTCAAATTCGGGGCGGCTGAGCAGGTGGCGGTGCAGAAAGAGGCGGGTGAAGCCGTGAAAGTCGAGGTCGAGTCCGCCGTCCATCAGTCCCGTTTTGGATGCGGCGCGCAGGTCGCGTTCCTGTTCGGCGCGCAGGAGCAGGTAATCCATCTGATTGGCGAAGAGGTAGCGGCTGTCTTCTCTGGCAGATGCCTGAAAGGGACGTTCGGCGTGCTGCTCGAGGGCGGTTTGAAACTGCCCGCTTCGTGCAAGCGCCTGCACGAGCGTCGTCTTGCCTGCGCCGCTGGGACCGACGACAATGACGAGTTTGTTCATGGATGCAGGGGATTGTAAAACAAAATGGGTTTTGTGTTTTAATGTTCCCGTGTATTTGCCTGTGATAGAATGCGATTAAGGGTCTATGAGCGAACCGCTTGTTATTACGTCCGATGATCCGGTTCTGTCGTCGCTGAAATTCAAGCCTTATCGCAGTAAGGTGGAACGGCGGGTGATTCCGTTTTTGCCGGAGCCCGGCGACCCGCAAACGCTCGAGGTGAAAACCCGTTGGGGCGCCGTGCTTACCGCCAAGCCCGGTTATTTTCTCATCAGCGAAGTGGAAACCCCCAACGATTACTGGCCCATTGACCCGCATATTTTCGAAGCCAGTTACCGCATTACGCGCCCCGGTTATTGCATCAAAAGCGCAGTGACTTTGCTCGCCCCCCTCACCGATGTAACGGGCGGCGACCCAGACCGCCTGGTGACGGTGGTCTCGCTGGAAGGCGCGGAGACGGTGCGGGCGGGGGATTTTTATCTGGCAAAAGGCGTGAAGGGCGAAATCTGGCCCTACCCGAAGCAAAAGGTCGAAGCCGTGATGATGCCTGCGGAGTGAGCGGGCAGCCTCTTACCCCCATCCCTTGCTGAACAGTTCCTTTTGCCCGTTACCCCCCGAACAATTTCTCCCGAATCTCCCGCTTCGACAATACCGCTTCCAGCGCCCCGCCGCCAATTGCCAGCGCCTTGTCCGATACCAGATGGCAATACGACGGGTCGTTCCTCGGGTCCACATCGCCGACTTTCATCCCCTGCTTCACCGTTAAGCCGTCATGGACCAATCCACGTAACACGCCCGCAAACGGACTTTCGATTTTCGACTTTCGATTTTCGATTTTCGATTGAATTTCTGCAATGAGTTGACCCTCCTTCACGCGCTCGCCGATTTGTGCGCGCGCGATGAGAATGCCGTCTCCACTTGCGCGCAGCACGCGGCGCGGGTCGCCTTCGGGTTCGCCGCTGTCGGGTTGAGTCGTTCCGTGCCAGATCACACGTCCCAGCGTGTGACTGCGGCGGGTTTCGATGACAGCGTGGCAGTCGCTCCCTGCGGTGAATCCGGGTCCAAGTCCGATATGAAGCGGGACCGGACGAGGCAAAGGCGAGGGAGGTCGTTTCATCAGACGGGCATCCACCACCACTGGAAAGTGGAAAGAGGAAAGAAGGATGTTTGCCTGCGGGTCAACCAGCACGGGAATTTCGCCCGCTTCCAGCGCCGCCGGCAGTTGATCCGCTTCGACCAGCCTTCCCCTCACCCCTTCGACTTCGCACACGCCCTCGTACACCGCCTCTGCAAACGAGACCGTGCGCCGCACCGCCAGCGGCTGAGGGAGTTCGGTGATGACGACGCCAATGCCCGCGCGGTGCAAACGGAGCGCAACGCCCGTCGCCAGGTCGCCGCCGCCGCGGACCAGCACGAGATTATCTTTGGGCATGGGATTTTTGCGTGGGTTCGAGCTGCTCGGGCAACGCCTTCGCCCTGACGTTTTGCTCCTGCAAGAGATGACCGAACGAATACAGCAGGAGATAGACGAACAGGAAGAAAAAGGCGTAGAGGAACGTGAACGCGGCGAGCCTGCGGCTGGGGTCAATGACCAGACCGAGGATGTTCATGGCGGTCTCGGCGGGGTTCTGCAAAATGTCCCACGAGTTGAGGCGCACGAAACGACCGATGTACATGCCGAAACTGCTCAACCCTGAAATGACGAAGACGAACGTCCAGCCGAGAAACCGTCCAAACGTGCGCATCACGATGTCCTGCATGAGGTAGAGCGAGACCACGCCCAGGAGCATGGCGGTCCACGAGCACCAGACGACGATGATCACGTCGTACCAGAGCGGCGCGCCGCTGGAGGCGCGGGCGAGGTCTTGCAGGTCGGTCAGCATGTAGGGCGCGTTGGGGAAGAAAATCAGCCACAGGAAGGCGACAAACGGGATGACCAGATACAGCCAGATGCGCCGCCACGACACGGCATGAGCGAGGTAGGCAAGGATGAACGGAATCCATGCCAGAAAGAGATTCCAGATCAAGCCGAGATGCCTGCCGGTTTCGGTGTAGACCACGCGCGCCGCCACCAGTCCCACGCATACCGCGCAGGCAAGGTTGAGCAGCGTGAAGACGGCGATGTTGTAGCGGTGACGGATGAAGAAATTACGGAGTCGATTGGACATGGTTTTTACAGGAAGGCTGACCACAGATGAACGCAGATGAAGGGGATGCTACCGCTGCGTAGTTTGCGCTCTCTTGGGCAAACTTGGGCGTGAGAGAACGCCCAATACGCTTTGGCGAGGGACGTGCAGGTGAAAAATCTGTGAAATCGCCAGCGAATGGGGTTTCACACATCATTCAAAAAATAGACGAGGTCAATGTCGCCCGGCGAGTGCCCGAAATCGGTGAGCAGGGCGGCGGCTTCGGCTCGATGCTGCGTGCCGTGATTGACGAGATGCGCCATCGTATGCCAGAGAATTCTCTCATACGGCTCGCCCTGCGTGGATTTGTAGGAGAAGCGGCTGTTCAATCGTTCGTCGGTCAGGCTTTCCACAAACGCCATGAGCAGTTTTTCTTCCTCCGCCCAGCGCGCCCGCAAAGACTCGAACGTGGGGAAATCTTCGGGCTTGAGCCGCACAGATGGCGAAGTTCCCTCCCAGCGGTGACGCCAGATCCACTCAGCAAAGAGCGCGTGCGTGAGTGTGCCGCGCAAGCCGCCATGCGGGAACGCGGCTGGCGCAAGGAATTGTTCGGCAGTCACGTTTGCGGCGGCGTTCAAAATTTTTGCATTTGCCCATTGATTGTACTTGTAAAGCAGGGTGATGTCTTGTTTGTTCATGCCATTGACCTCACAAGCGTACTTACAGAATTGCTCTTGAAAAACTATCACAACCGCGAAGATTTTGTAGAGCGACATTCATGTCGCTTTAGGTTGCGGAATGAATTCCGCACTACGCGTTCCTTTGGAGAAACTCCAGCAAAATGGGGTTGAACTCCTCGGGTTTTTCGTAGTGCGGGATATGCCCGCAGTCTTCGATGACGTGGAACTCCGCCTGCGGCACAGCGGCGCGCAAATCGTTGCTATGCTCGAACGGCACGGTTGTGTCGTTCCGCCCCCACACCAGCAGGACGGGTTTGTCCATTTTACCAAGCGCCCTGTACGTCTCGATGAACGAATCGAGCATGTTATTGCGAATGGTGGAAAGGATGGCGCGTTTGAAGCCCTTGTATTGCATCTGGACTTTGTACTTTTCGAGGAACATTCCCACCAGTTCGGGATCAAAGAAATCCTTTGCCGCGCTCTTGAGCAAACTCTCGCTTCCCGCCAGACCGAAAACCGCCTCCGCCAGCCCGGGCAGTTTCATCGCTTTGAGCATCGGCGAAAGGGACACCGCCCTCGCGCCCGCCGGGTCAATCAACGTCAGCGACCTGACCCGCTGCGGGTGACGGGCGGTAAATGCCGCAGTGATGGGTCCGCCCATCGAAAGACCGATCAGGCTGACGGGCGAGGTGAAGCGCAGCGCATCCAGCAGGTCGAGCAATTGGCGGACGAAGAGGTCCATGTTGTAGGGCAGGCGCGGGCGGTCCGAAAATCCGCGCCCGAAGAGGTCATAGCGCAGGGTGCGAAATCCGCTTTGGGTGAGGAAGTTGAAGGTCGGGTCGAAGATGAAATAAGGGACGGAAAAGCCGTGAACGAGGACGACGGTATCCCTCGCCTCCAGCCCATTTCCCTGAGGGCGAGGGGAATCGTTCGACAATTCATAATGCGTCACGCCGTCTGTCAGCGTAACGAACGAACCGCCCGCAGCGGCGCGGGCTTCGTCGTTTAGGGTTTTGGTTTCAAAGAGGGGAAAGGGCATGGTTCGATTAAAGCGCCAGCCTTGAAGCGGGCAACCCGCAGAAAGGGTTTGCAGGTTGTAGATCGTCAGGATGCGCCCAATACCAGATATGGCGACTTCTTTTCCAGCAGGCGCAATTGAGCTGCTTGCTCAATCGGATAATTTGTGACGATAAGTTCTGTAATTTTTCCGCGTTTTGCACCGTTGCAATTAATAGCGCGATTGGCTAATACTTTATCAATAACGAAATATGCCGATCCGTAAAGGTCGCGAATAATATCTGTGTCAGAGTTTGAAAGCGTGATGTATACATTGTTCCTGCTAAGTTCAATACAGACATCTCGCAACCGTTCCTGGTCTCTTAATCCAAAGCCATTTGCATGATAGGAAGTGAAGTTTGACGTTTGCGATAGGGGCACATACGGAGGGTCAAAATATATCCAGTCCCCTGGATTAGCCCGCTCTAAAACCGTTTCGAAGGATGTGCAAAGAATGTCAACGTTCTGTAATGCTCGAGAAACCGCCAGCAGGTTGTCTTTATCGAGGTATTTGGGTGATTTATAGCGTCCGAATGGAACATTAAACATTCCCTGACGATTGACGCGGTATAAACCGTTGTAACCTGTCTTGTTCAGGTAGATCATACGCGCCGCGCGTTCAGGCAGACTTAACTTCCAGGGATCTTTGGCGCGGATGTCGTAGTAGAACTTTTCTTTGTGGGGAAACTCGGAAAGAACTTTAATAACATCCGAAACGCAATCTCGAACGGCGAGATAGGTATCTATCAATTCAGCGTTCAGGTCGGAAAGAATTGCGTGTTTAATTTTTTTCTCTCGATATAAACGAAAGAAAACTGCGCCGCTTCCAATAAAAGGTTCGTGGTAGGTGTTAAACACAAGGGGCATACGCTCTAAAAGCGCATCTGCCAACTGTGTCTTTCCTCCCGCCCATTTGAGAAACGGTCGTGGAACAGGTAAATCGCCCATGTTACAACCCAAAATACAGCCGCAGCCAGTCTTCAAGTTCGTTGAACCACACCACTTTGCCTGTTGACATTAAATATCCTTGCATATTCGACGAGAAGCCTTCCCCGTCAATAACAACAATTCCTGAAATTGGCCAATGCGCAATATCCTGAATGGTGGCGGGGATTTTTTCTTCCGCCGAGCCGCCGCTGGCTTGAAATTTACATTCTATGCCCAGGCGCTTACCGCTTTTTTGGTCAGTGACCACTACGTCAATAAA
>DAOUBY010000161.1:0-7652 GCA_034432325.1 Anaerolineales bacterium | reverse complement strand
GGTCTCTACCGCCGAATTTGCGCTAGAGAGCGCAAGTTACGCAGGGTTTTCGTGATCTACTGAATTTCACAAAAATTGGGTTCATTCGCGTTCAACCGATGCCGCTTTTGCTGACTTTGAGAAAACCATCATCCTGCGGCTCCGCCAGAAAGTTTGCACTCATTCAATTGGTGATTACCTTCATCTCCCCCCAGTTCTTTCCGTACCTCGCCTCGGTGGAAAGCGGAATGCTCAACGGGTAGGCGTTCGCCATCGTCTCCTGCACCACGCGGGTGGTCGCCTCCAGCTCCTCCTGTGGACATTCCAGCACGAGTTCGTCATGCACCTGCAGCAGCATTTTCGCCTTCAAGCCAGCCGCCTCGAGCGCCGGCGGGATGTTGATCATGGCGATCTTCATAATGTCCGCCGCCGTTCCCTGAATGGGCGCGTTGATGGCTTCGCGTTCCTCGCGGTTCTTCATCTGCGGGTTGGATTTGTTTTGCAGAGCGGGGAAATATCTGCGCCGCCCGAGCAGGGTTTCGACGTATCCCTGCTGCGCCGCCTGCCTGCGGATTCCATCCAGGTATTTCTTCACACCGGGAAATTTCTCGAAATAGGTCTTGACGAAGGTCTCCGCCTCGGCGAGGGTCAGGTCGGTGGAACGGGTGAGACCGAACGCCGACATGCCGTAGATGAGACCGAAGTTGATTGCCTTGGCGTGACGGCGCATCTCCTTCGTCACCGCTTCGGGAGCGACGCCGTAAATTGCCGCCGCCGTCGTGGCGTGGATGTCCTCCCCTGCGCGGAACGCCGCCAGCATCCCCTCGTCCTGCGCCATGTGCGCCACGATGCGCAGTTCGATCTGCGAGTAATCCACCGAAAGCAGAACGTTGCCTTTGCCCGCGATGAACCCGTTGCGCACCTTGCGCCCCGTCTCCGTGCGGATGGGGATGTTCTGTAAATTCGGATTGTTCGAGGAGAGCCGCCCGGTCACCGCGCCGACCTGACTGTAAGAGGTGTGTACGCGTCCGTTGGCGTCCACGGCGGGAGGCAGCGCATCGAGATAGGTGGATTTGAGTTTGGAGAGTTCGCGGTGCTCCAGCACCCAATCCACCACGGGATGTTTGCCGCGCAGGTATTCCAGCACGCCGGCCGACGTGGAGTAATGTCCGCTGGCGGTTTTGTTGCCGCGGTCGGGCGGCTCCAAGCCGAGGGTCTGGAAGAGAACGTCCGAAAGTTGCTGGGTGGAGTTGACGTTGAAGGTCCTGCCCACCGAGGCGAAAATCTGTTTTTCGATTTCGTCGAGGCGTTTGGCTAATTCATCGGACATCTGCTTGAGGAAGGGCAGGTCGAGCAGAATGCCTTCCATTTCCATCTCCGCCAGCACGGGGGTGAGCGGCAGGTCAATTTCCTCGAGCAGTTTTTCGCCGTTCACGCGTTTGAGTTCCGCCTGCAGAATGGGCATGAGGCGCAGGGTGGTTTCTGCGTCTGCCGCGGCATACGCTGCCGCCGACTCTACCGCCACGTCCGCCATGCTGATCTGCTTCTTGCCTTTGCCAATCAAGTCCTCGATGTGGGTCATTTCCTCGCCAAGTTTGGCAAAGGCGAGGTTCTTCAAACCGAGGTTGCGCGAGGACGGGTCAATGATGAACTCCGCCAGCATGGTGTCGAAGGTGAGCGGCGAGACACGCAAGCCATGTTTGGCGAGGACGATGTAATCGTATTTGGCGTTGTGCGCAATTTTGCCGATCCTGGGATTCGTCAGCGGTTCGCTCAGCGCGGAGAGAACTTTTTCGATGGGGAGGTTGTTCCCTGCCCGGTGTCCAATGGGGATGTAATATCCCTCGCCTTCTTGAATCGCCAGCGAGATGCCCACGAGGTCCGCTTTCATCTCTTCGGTGGAGGTGGTTTCGGTATCGAATGAAATGACTTTGGCTTTGTTCAGCGCCTCGGCGAGTTGCGCCAGTTTGTCGTCCGAGTCCACGAGGGTGACTTTGAGATTCGGCTCGACTTTTGGCGCAACGATGACCTGCGGTTCGTTCGCGAACAGGGAGAGTTGTCCCGCCGCTTTGAGCGGGGAGGCGGCTGAGGCGGAGGGCGAGGCGGGTTGACCGGTCAACCGCTCGAGGGTCTTGAGAAGCGAGCGGAATTCCATCTCTTTGAAGAAGGCTTCAATGGCGGGGATGTCCAGTTCGCGGGCTTTGGCGTGATTGAGGTCGAGTTTGATGTTCAGGTCGGTGCGGATGCGGGCAAGGTCGCGGCTGAGGGTTGCGTTGGCTTTGCCGGCTTCGAGTTTGGTCCGCCAGCGGGTTTCGATTTCGTCGAGGTGTTCGTAGATGCCGTCGAGCGTGCCGTATTTTTGAAGCAGGGCAATGGCGGTTTTCTCGCCGATGCCCGCCACACCGGGGATGTTATCGGACTTGTCGCCGACGAGCGCTTTGTAATCCACCACCTGGTCGGGGCGGACGCCGAGTTTTTTGACGACATCCTCCTCGCGGATGTAAGTCTGGTCGTCGCCGGCGAGGTAGACGACGGTGCGCTCGTTCACGAGTTGCAGCAGGTCGCGGTCGCCGGTGACGATTTTGACTCCCAGCCCCTGCGCCGCGGCGAGGCGCGCCACCGAGCCGAGCACGTCGTCTGCCTCGTACCCTTCCATTTCGAGGCGCGGAATGTTGAACGCGTCCACCATCTGGCGGATGCGTTCGATTTGCGGGCGCAGGTCGTCGGGCATTTTGTCGCGCGTACCTTTGTATTCGGGGAAGAGGTCGTCGCGGAAAGTCTTGCCCACATCGAAAGCGACGGCGATGTATTCGGGCTTTTCCTGTTCGAGGATGCGCAGCAGTTCGCGCGCAAAGCCGTAGATGCCGGCGGTGGGTTCGCCTTTGGAGGTTTGCCAGCGCTGGCTTCCGCCGCCGCCTGCCGTCAGGGCAAAGTACATGCGGTAGGCGAGGGCGTGTCCGTCAATGAGGTAGAGGGTGGGGGGCATGGGAGTCTCCGGAGAAGTGAACAGTGATCGGTAATTGAGCGATCGAGTGTGCAGTGATCGAGCGGGTGATGAGCATAAAAAAAGAAGCGCAGGGTCATTATACTTTGCGCTTCTTTGATAGCCTATCGGTTGTTGTGACGGTGCGAGATTAATCTCGCAGTGCGAATTTATCCATGCATCAGCGGCGGGGTTGTTCCAATCCCTGACGCACGCGGGTCTGCTTGATGTAATCCTTCACCAGTTGCGGCGGGTGCGGCTGCGTTCCGCCCATGATGAGATACCCCGGCGCCCAAAAATCTCCCGACGGATTTTCCTTTTTGATGCGCGGGAATTCGGCGAAGATCTTTTCGGAAGTTTGCTGGCGCATGATGCGCATGAGGTAGCCCGGCGAAGCCGAAGGCGGGACGTTAACCACCCACTGCACGTACTCCGGGCGCACGGCGAGATATTCCAGCCGCCAGCCGAAGGCGATGCAAATCTGCGGGATCCATTCGGAGAGGCGGTCGGAGAGGTCGCCGGTCAGGTAGTGAGAGGTGAAGCGCGGGACGAGCAGACAGGCGTAGGTCAGGTTGTACAACCCCGGCGTAATCGGTTCGAGCATCACGCGTCCCGCCACTTCGGTGATGGAGTGCGGGCGGGTTTCGTCCAACTCGCCCGGCGCGGGCCGCCGCACGGGGGTTTCGGGCCGCCGGCGCGACTTGGAAGGCATGGTCGCGTCGAGTTCCTCCACCGCATGTTCCACCGTCTGGTCGTTTTGTTTGGAGATGAGCAAATCGTCCACATGCACAGCAGGAGAACTCTCGCGGCTGTACGGGCGGGCGGGCTGGTCGCCGCTCTGCTCTGAAGGCTTGGGACGTTTCTCCCGCGAGGGCGAAGGCGGAGGGACATCCTGGAGGATGCTGGCAATATTGGGAATTTCGGGATCCGCCTCTTCCTCTTCGGGGAATTGGGTGGGCGCTTCATGCGACGCCGGAAGCGGTTCCTGCTCCCGGACCGGTTCCAACGCTTCGGTCAGCCCCGGTGTGGAGAGACGGTTGACCAACTGCCCCGCCTGTGTGCGGATGGTGCTGAAGGGCGTCTCGGCGTCGAAGACGAGCGCCAGCACCACGTCATCGGCGAGGCGCGTGGCGTAGAGCATGTGCTCGGCTTTGGTGCTTTCCAAGCGGACGAAGCGCAACAGGTCGCTTCCGCGTTGACCGTCCCAGTGACGTGTGACGGCAACCGTCAATTCCTTTGCCGCCTCCTGCGAAAGTTGACCGGCATACGCCCACATGCTGTTTTTGCGCGTGATGAGCGCCGCCTGTGCGGAGGATTCGAGCGTGAGCCGCGTGAGGTGCTGGGCGGCTTTGTTTGGGTCGCTGAGCCAGTGGAGCTCGTCATTTTTGCCCACAGCGGGGCTGGGCGCCGCATTGTTCCGCATTGGCTTGGAAGGGAAGTTGTCGTTTGCCATGGCTGTAAATGTTTCGGGTAGGACTGAGTCAAAGGGGAGGACTCAGGTTGCGGGTCAGTAAGAACCGCATGTCTTCCTTCGTAGTTTATCACGGCAGTAGGGCAGAGGCAAGCGGGTGAATTTTCTCATGCTTACGAAAATGCGAGTTTCGCCTAAAATTTGTACATGCAACTTGATTTTCGCAGGCGTTTATGCTAATAATGGAGAAAAACTTGTGAGGGCGCTGCATGCATCGTGAACGTATTTCAGAGAATGTGTATTGGTTTCAGAGTGAAGTTTATGCGCAGGTGACGGCGGGGGTGGTGGTAGGACCGCAGTGGGCGGTGGTGATTGATACGCTGGCGCTGCCCGATGAAACGTTGTCCATCCGCGAGTTTATCGAACATGAGTTGAGCGTTCCGGTTCGGTATGTCATCAACACCCATTATCACGCCGATCATGCGTGGGGGAATTGTTTCTTCCCCGGTGCGACGGTGGTGGCGCACACGCGCTGTCGTGAACTGCTGGAGGAGCGCGGCATCCCCTCGCTGGAGGCGGCAAAGAAGCAAAACCCCGCGCTGCGCCAGGTGAAGATTGTCCTGCCGCAGATGACGTTTAGCGGGGGCGATTTGACTTTGCGCGTAGGCAAGAAGAACCTGATTCTTTCCCCCGCCTTCGGTCACAGCGAGGACGGCATTTCGGTGCTGGTGGAGGAAGACCGCATCCTCTTTGCGGGCGATTTCTTCATCCCTGTTCCGCATGTGGTGGATGGCGACGTGGATGACAATATTGCCTCCATCAAGCAGATTGTCAAACTGGGGCTGGAGAACATCGTCCAGGGTCACGGCGACATCATCCTGCGCGGCGAGATTGATGCCGCGGTGAAGGAGAACATCAATTACCTGAACGCCATCAAGAAATCGGTGAAAGCCGTTGCCAAAAAGAAGAACGCTGCCGAACTCCTGCAGGAAATCCGCATCGAGGAATGCGGCAAGAGCCGCGTGTACCTCGGCGGGCTGGCAGAAACTTTGCACCAGAGCAACCTGCGGGCGTTGCTTTATAAAATGAACGGGGGATAATCGCCGGAACGATACCGTCCCGAAGGGTCTTTTCAGAGAACCTTCGGGACGGTTTGCGTCAGGTGAGTCACTGACTTTTTTCTTGTTTTGCTTCCCTTCTTGCCTTCAGCCAGCCGTGCAGGCTGATGCTCACCACTCTCTCCCTGCCCTCGAGCAACTTTTTGATGTTGGGGCGCAGCGCCCATACGAGCAGGAACAGCGCCAGAATCCCATACAGCGTATCAATGGGGTTTTGCAGTCCCAGGTATGCGCGGACGGCGAACACAATCGTCACAATCAAGGCGATGGACATCGTTGTGACCGATGCAATGCCGACCGTGAAAAAGACCAGCGCGCCCGCGCTAAACGCAATCGGGAACATGGGAAGCCACAACCCAACCGCGCCGCCCAGCGCCGGCGCCCCGCCTGCCCCGCCGTGAAAACGCAGTTTACCGTCTTCATCGCGGCGGACGAGGAAGATGGAATAGTTGTGACCGATAATCGCCGCCACCGGCGCAAGCACATGAATCAGATGATTGCCCGGCGACAACATTTGCGCCGCCCACACCGAAACAGCGCCTTTGAGAATATCCAGCACGGCGGTGAGCAAGCCCGCCCCAAACCCCGCCGCGCGCAGCGTATTGGTCCCGCCGGTGCGCCCGCTTTCGATTTCGCGCAAATCTTTGCCAGTTTTGAACTTTACGATCAGTAACCCAAAGGGTATGGAGCCCAACAGGTACCCCAGCGCCACAACCCCGGCTTCGATCAAAGTTTGCATTGCAATCCTCCGTCAAAATTATACAACTGGAAACACGAACCCGCGCCGATGGTTTCTCTACTCCATAATTTGCAGCGGCACTTCAACGGCTTTTCCATCCTCGATCCAAAAACCGCGCAGTTTCCATTCCCCGTTCCGGCGCGAGCAAACCACGTGGACGACCTCGTAAGCCGCCTCCGCGATGTCGGTGGGGGAGACGGTTTCAGGTCCGGCGGGATGCGAATGGAAGATGCCGAGCAGGTCCAGCCCATGATCGTCAATCCACTCGAAAGCCTGCAATTGTTCATACGGATCCATCACGAATCGCACCGGACTTTGAGCCTGATTCCGCACGAAGAGCGTTTTCTCCACCCGGCCCCCTTTCCCCGCCAGTAAACCGCACGCTTCCAGCGGCGCTTGCGCCTCCAGATATGTCAGGATTTCCCGCACCTGGTCTTTCGTCAAAATCAAGCGCTTCTTCATCATCGGATGAGAATTGCCAGCCCCCAGCACAACGCCGCCACCACCGAAGGCTCGAAGGCGGCGCGCCGCAGCGAGGCGCCCTCGCTCAGACGGATGGCAAGACTGGTCAACCCATACAGCGGACCGACCAGCAGCAACCCAAACTGTACCGGCGTGATGGACCAGTAATGCAGCCCCGCCGCCACTTGCACGCACACCAGCCCAATGCCCAGCGACCAGCCGGCTTCCCACCTGCCGCCCATCCATAAATGAAGGATGCGCAGACTTGCCAGCGCCGCCGCCACGAACAGGGCGGGCAGGAGCAGGTAAAGCCTCATGCCGCCCGCCCTCAGCGCAATGCAAAGAACGAAGAACAAGGTGTGGGAAAGAGCCGTAAGCCCCGCCACTGCCAGCGTGTACTGAGGCGAGTCGGCGTCCACCACCACATATTCCGCCAGGAACACAAAGAACACCAGCGTCCCGCCGACCAGAAAACCGGCGACCCACGCCGCTCCGCCGGGCAGCGTGGAGATGGAAATGCTGACGACAAAGGTGATCAACGCGGGAAGATACCACCATTGAAAAGTGGCGCGTCCGTTCAGGGAGGGGTGACCGCGCAGGAGCCAGTCCATGCCGGCGGCGGCGAGAGCGGCGGTCAGCACGCTGAGGAGCGTCGCCGCATCCATTGGCAGAGAGAGAAAAAAGCCCGGCAGTTGCACCTCGAGGCTGAAACCGCGCGCGGGAATCAAGCGGCTGAGCGCCAGCGCCAGCAAAACGGTGGAGGTCAGCAAGCCGAGGCGGTTTGGAGCGGGCAGGGAGCGCTCTTGTTCGTTCACGCAGAAGATTGTACCTGCCCCGCCGGCGAATGCCAAGACGCGCCCGGCATCTCGGTATGGCTTTCTCAAAGTCTGGTTTCAGGCTAAAAAACAAACAGGATAGACAGGATTTCAGGATAAGCCGCGCGCAAAGCAGGGCGAAAAC
>DAOUBY010000160.1:0-2598 GCA_034432325.1 Anaerolineales bacterium | reverse complement strand
GAATTTGCGCTAGAGAGCGCAAGTTACGCAGGGTTTTCGTGATCTACTGAATTTTACTGCCACATGTGTTAGAATAGTTGCAAATTGCAACTATTTTGAGCCATGACCGCTTCCGACCTGATTGACGCTTTTTGGGAAAGCATCCCCCCCGTCTGGCGGCAGACGCGGGCGCAGATTCGCACCGTCGCTGCCGAACGCTTCGGTCTGACCGTGGAGCAGTTCCATGCGCTGCGGCGTATCCGCCGCGGATACGACTCCGTCAGCGCGCTGGCAGAGGAGGGGAGGCTGAGCCGCTCGCAAGCCAGCCGCGCGGTGGACGCGCTGGTGCGCAGAAAACTGGTGGCGCGCCTGACCGACTCCGCCGACCGCCGCCGCGTTCACCTTTCGCTCACGGCAAAGGGCGAGCAAACCCTCTCCGCCATCTACGCCGAAACCGAAACCTGGCTCGCCGAACGCTTTCAGACGCTTTCCGCAACTCAAGCGCAAGACATCGCCCGCGCCCTTTCCCTTCTGCGCGATGTTTTCTCTTCCAAATCCCAAATCTGAGCCAATCGCGCAAGAGAGCGCGGACTACGCTGGTCAATCGCGCAAGAGAGCGCGGACTACGCTCAAACCAACCACCGATTCAACCATCAGACTTATGACCCACCTCCTCAAACTCCGCCCCTACCTCAAACCCTACCTCGGAAAGATTCTGCTCAACCTGCTCATGCTGCTGGGCATCACCGCGCTTTCGCTGGTTGTGCCGCGCATCATCCGCTCGGTGATAGACGATGGGCTGACGCGCGGCGAAACGGCGTACCTTGCCCGCTCGGCGCTTCTCCTTCTCGGACTTGGGCTTGTCTCTGCCGTCCTGAACCTGAGCAACCGCTACCTCGGCGAGTGGATCGCCGCCCGCGTGGGCTACGATCTGCGCAACCGCATGTACGATCACATCCAGCATTTGCCTTTCACCTACCACGACCACGTCCAGAGCGGACAATTGATTTCGCGCTGCATCGAGGATGTCCGCTCGATCGAGCGGTTTGCGGGCGGTTCGGTCACCGAACTGATTCGGTTCGTCATCCTGACCGTCGGCATTCTCGCCATCATGCTTGCCGATAACGCCCGCCTTGCCGTCATTGCCCTTCTGCCCATGATCCCGCTCATCCTCATGACCTCCAGTTTCGGCACAAAGATAGGCAAACTCTTCTTTGCGGTGGATCAGGCAATCGGGGAAGTCTCGAACCGCCTGCAGGAAAACGTGGTCGGCGTGCAGGTGGTGCGCGCCTTTGCCCGCGAAAAGCACGAAATCCAGCGTTTCGATTCTGCCAACAAGGAGGTGTTCAAGACGTGGGTGCATGTCATTGACGAGTGGTCGAAGATCATGCCGACGACGAACTGGCTGATTACGATCAGCACCATCCTCATTTTATGGTTCGGCGGGCAGATGGTCATTGAAGGCACGTTGACCGTCGGCGAGATTGTGGCGTTCAACGCCTACATCCTGATGATGGCGGAACCTGCCCAATCCCTGACGGGGCTGGTCAACGCGGGCGGCGAAGCGGCGGCGGGCGCACAGCGCGTCTTTGAAGTGCTGGATACCAAGCCCGAAATTCAATCCCCGCCCAACGCTGTCACGCTGGGAACGCTGCGCGGCGAAGTGGAGTTTCGGAACGTGGGGCTGAAATATCAGAACGAGCGCACCGCCTCGCTCGAAGGCATCAGCGTGCGTATCGAGCCGAATCAACTCGTCGCCCTGATCGGTCCCACAGGTTCGGGCAAGACATCCTTCGTCAACCTCATCCCGCGCTTCTACGATGTGACTGAAGGCGAAGTGCTTGTGGATGGCTATGACGTGCGCCGCGTGGACCTGACTTCCCTGCGGCGGCAAATCGGCATCGTCCTGCAGACCTCGCTCCTGTTTTCGGACACCATCAAAGCCAACATCGCCTACGGCCGCCCCGACGCGGCGATGGAAGAAATCATCGCCGCCGCCAAAGCCGCGCAGGCGCATGAGTTCATCGAGGGATTTCCGAACGGCTACGAGACCATCGTCGGCGAGCGCGGCGTCACGCTGAGCGGCGGACAGCGTCAGCGCGTGGCGATTGCCCGCGCCCTCTTGATGAACCCGCGCATCCTCATCCTCGACGACTCGACTTCCTCGGTGGACACACAAACCGAGCGGCTCATCCAAGCCGCGCTGGACAATCTCATGGAAGGGCGCACCACCTTTGTCATCGCGCATCGTCTCTCCACGGTGCGCCGCGCCGATTTGATCCTGGTCATGGACAAGGGCCGCATCGTCGAACGCGGCACGCACGAGGAACTGCTGGCGCGCGGCGGACTCTACAAGCAAATCCACGACCTGCAACTGGTGGATCACGCCAAGTTTTCCGAAGAAATGGAAGAAATCGAAACATCGTCTTCTGTCGAACGCGCCAAAGAAACGTTCTAATAACAGAACTTACGCGTAATCAACGTTCTCTAACGTTGATTACCCAGTCTGTGCGTTAGAGAACGCGCTCTATAGAATTGCTTTTGAAAAACTATCACAACCGCGAAGATTTTGTGGCGCGACATTCATGTCGCTTTAGGTTGCGGAATGAATTCCGCGCT
>DAOUBY010000159.1:0-5540 GCA_034432325.1 Anaerolineales bacterium | reverse complement strand
CGAAAGCGCGTATTTGGCGGTCTCTACCGCCGAATTTGCGCTAGAGAGCGCAAGTTGCGCAGGGTTTTCGTGATCTACTGAAATTGGATTTACAAGGTAATTTCATCCCGTTTTTCTTCAGAATCAGTGTTCATTCGTGTTCATCTACGGTAAACCCCGATTTATAAAACACTCTCTTACGAACTCCATGTAAATCCGTGTGCGGGGTTAGAGTATTTTGCGTCATTCATGTATGGTTTTCTCAAAGTCAGCAAAAGCGGCATCGAATGGACGCGAATGACCCCAATTTTTGTGTAATTCGCGTAATTCGATGCAAAAAAAAAACAGAGCAGGCGGTCATAAAGGCAACTTGAGAAAGCCATAGTCATTCATGTTGACATCCTTTCGTAAGACGATTATCCTAACGTTGATGCAGCCGTCCCTGTTCCCTTCGCCCGTTCCGCAGACGTTCACCGTCTCCAAACTGACGTTTCACATCCGCAAACTGCTGGAAGAGAACGAAACGCTTCAGGATGTGTGGGTGCAGGGTGAAATTTCGAATCTCTCGCGCCCCGCTTCAGGACACATCTATTTCACCCTCAAAGACGCCAACGCCTCCCTCCGCTGTGTGATGTGGAAGACGAGCGCGGCGCGGCTCAACCTTTCGCTGCGCGACGGCATGGAAGTGGAAGTGCACGGGCGGATTGGCGTGTACGAACCGCAGGGACAGTATCAACTCTACGCCGACCAGATTCGCCCGCTGGGGGAGGGCGCCCTCTTTCAGGAGTTTCTGCGCCTCAAGGCAAAACTCGAAGCGGAGGGGCTTTTCGACCCTGAACGCAAGCGCCCCATCCCTGAGTTTCCGCGGCGCATCGGCATTGTCACCTCTGCCACGGGCGCGGCATTGCGCGACATGCTCAACACCCTGCGCCGCCGCCTGCCGCTCGTTGAAGTTCTCCTCGCTCCCTCGCCCGTGCAGGGAAGCGAAGCCCCGCCCGCGCTGGTGGAAGCCATTCGATTGGTCAACGCCCAATCGCCCGATGTCATCCTCCTTGCACGCGGCGGCGGCTCCATCGAAGACCTGTGGGCGTTCAACGATGAACGTGTGGTGCGCGCCGTTGCCGCCTCGCGCGCGCCGGTCATTTCGGGAGTCGGTCACGAAACCGATTTCACCCTGTGCGACTTCGCCGCCGACCTGCGCGCCCCGACTCCCACCGCCGCGGCGGAACTGGCGACTCAAACCACAATACAGGATTTGGCTGAAACTGTCGCAAATTACCAATTACAAATTACCAATCATGTCGTCAACCTGATCGTTGCTAAACGTTCTGACCTTGCCTCCCTCGTCTCCCAACTCCGCCACCTTTCGCCTGTGCGCCGCATCCAATCTGAAACCCAGCGGCTGGACGAACTTTCCCGCCGCCTGTCTTCATCCCTGATTCATCGAATCGAATTACAATCCTCCCACCTCAAAGGTCTGGCGCGGCGGCTCGAAGCGTTGAGTCCGCTGGCGGTGCTGGCGCGCGGCTATGCCGTCGTGACGCGGAAAGAAGATGGCAGGGTCGTTTCGCAAGTCAGCCAGGTGAAAGCCGGCGCGTCCATTCAAGTCCGCGTTGTGGATGGGGCGTTCGATGCCGAAGTGGACGGAAAAGGCGAGTGAGCAGCAGCCAGTGATCAGTGAAAAGTTGGAGTTGGAGAATCCATGCCGAAGTCATCATCCAAAAAAGAAAAACCCGCCGAAGAGTTGACTTATGAAGAGGCGTTGAGCGAACTGGAGGAAATCGTCGCCACGCTGGAGGAGGGGCAGAGTCAACTCGAAGAGGCGATACGGCTGTTCGAGCGGGGGCAGGCGCTGGCAGCGCGCTGCGGCGTGCTTCTCGAAGCGGCAGAACTCAAAGTGAAGCAGGTCGCTGGCGACGAGATGGCGGATTTCGTGGAAGAGTCCGAATGAATCTCGCGGCATTCCTGGCAAACAAGGCGTTGATTGCGGGCTTGATCGCCTGGCTTTTGGCGCAGGTCATCAAAATCCCGCTTGACTACCTTCGCACGCGCCGCTGGAATTGGGCGCTGCTCCTGACGACGGGCGGCATGCCCAGTTCGCATTCCGCCCTGATGACCGGGACGGTCTTTGCAATTGGCTTGTATCACGGTTTCGACAGCCCCGTCTTTGCCCTGGGGCTGGCAATCACGATGATTGTCGTCTATGATGCGGCGGGCGTGCGGCGGCAGGCTGGTATTCATGCCCAGCGCATCAACGTGCTGTTCGATGAACTTCTGCGCGGGCACATCTTCAGCGAAAAAGACCTGCGCGAAGTGCTGGGTCATACCCCGCTGGAAGTGGCAGGCGGGATTGTACTGGGATTAATCATTGCCACCGCACAATGGCTGGCATGGAAATAAAATCAAAAGGAGAATTGAAATGAACGAACTCGTAAACCTCATTGTCCAAAAAACGGGGCTTCCCAAAGAGACTGCTGAAAAAGTGGTCGGCATTGTCATTCAGTTTTTGAAGGACAAGCTTCCCGATCAGTTCGACGTGCTTGTTGATCAGGTTCTCAGCAAGGGCGTGGGCGGCAAAATGGACATTGCCGACGCCGCCAATCTGCTCGGCGGTTTCCTGAACGCCATGCAAAAGAAATGACCGCCCGTGACTGCCGCTCGACAGGGCGGCAGTCAATTTTTTATCAGCCTGCGCTGTAATGCGTTTATGATGGTTCTTACTTCGGAGACTTTGAGAATCACGATTCCCGCAAAATAGAGGACGCCCCCCAGCGCCACGCCTCCCAATGTGACGAGCCAGCGCGTCCACCCCGCCGACACCTGAATCCACGCCAACAAACCGACAGCCATCCCAAGCCCTGCCAGCCCCACCCGCCATACGCCGTCTGCAAGAGACCTGCCCTCGATACCGTTCAAACGCTTCCGTATGAAGACGAACAGCGCCGCCGCTTCGAGCGCGGTGGCGAGAGAGTTCGCCAGCGCCAACCCTCCAAGCGGATACCAGTCAATTTGCGCGAACAGCCGCGAGAACCAGATGCTGAAGAGGACGTTCAATCCCATGGCAATCGTGCCGATTGCCACCGGGGTTTTTGTGTCTTGCTGCGCGTAAAAGGCGCGGGTCAGAACCTCCATGATGGAATGCCCGACCAAGCCCGCCGCATACCATAGCAGCGCCCACGCCACCATTTCGACGGCGCGTTGATCGAACTCGCCGCGCTGGTAGAGGAGCGAAATCAGCGGTTTGCGCAGAATCATCAAGCCGAGGCTGGCTGGCAGCGCCATCATGAAGACCGCCCGCAGGCTGGCGGCAACGGAGGAGCGCATTTCGTCCACTTTACCGAGGGCGTGCTGTGCAGAAAAGGTTGGCATTGCGGCAATCGCCACCGATTGGGCAATGGCGGCTTGTGCCATGAGCATGAGCGAAAACCCATAGGTGAGGCTGGTGACGCTCCCGTCTTCCATTCTCGAAGCCAGGTTGGTGTTGACCCAGAAATTGAGCTGCACAACCGCCACGCCCAGCAGGCGCGGCAGCATGAGGAAAAGCACCTGACGGACGTGGGGGTCTTTCAGATTCAACGACCAAAAATAAGCCGCTGGTACTTGGTGAGTGGTAATCAGCCGGGTCAGGGAGGGAAGTTGAATGAGCAGGTATAAGACTGCACCGAGGATGACGCCCCATGCCAGCCCATAAATTCCCAAGGAGGAGGCAAGGAATACCGCGCCGAAGATAATTCCCAACTGGTACATGGCGGGCGTCAATGCAGGGATGAGGAAGACCTGATGAGCGTTGAGGACGCCAACGATCAACCCCCCGAGACCAAACAGCACCGCCGAGATGAGTTGGATACGGAGCAGGGAAATTGTGAGGGCGAAAATTTGCGGGTCGGCCGAAAAGCCCGGAGCGAGGGCGTAGCGGACCACTTGAGGGGCGAAAAAGGCAGTGAGTGCGGCAAGCAGGCTGAGGGTCAGTGTGACCGCGTTGGCGAGGGAAAAGGCAAGCCGCCAGGCGGAGTCTTTGTCTTCTCTGGCGAGCAGTCCCGTGAAGGTGGGGATGAATGCCGAGCCGAGCGCGCCGCCCGCCACCAGCAGGAAGAGCGTCTCGCTGACGCGGTTGGCGGCGTAGAAGGCATCGAGGGTGAGGGAGGCGCCAAAGATGTTGGCGACGATGATGCCGCGCGCCAACCCTGTCAGTTGACCGAAGAGGATGGCAAACATCACCGTCCCTGCGGCGCGGGCTATCTGGCGGTTGGCAGTGGCAGGGGGATGAGTCACGGGGGAGGATTATAATCCGTGCCATTCCATTTTGTGTTGCAAAGGAAACCAATGAAAAAGAACCGATGGATATTGTGGCTGATGGTTGTCAGTGTGCTGTCTGCCTGCGTGGGCGGAACGCCGCCCCCCGCAACGGACGCTGGAAGTACCCCGACGCCGGCGGAATACGCGCCGATTGACCTGCAGGCTGGCTATGGACTGCGCGGTTCATGGTTCGAACTCTATGTGACCAATCCCGACAGTCCGCTTTCGCCGCAGGGAACAGGCGGCGTTGACGATCCGCTGGTGGAAGCCATCAATGCGGCGCGGTTGAGCGTGGATGTGGCGGCATACAGCATCACGCTAAACAGCGTGCGCAATGCCTTGATCAACGCTCATCGCCGGGGCGTGAATGTCCGCATTGTGATGGAAGCGGATAACATGGACACATCGGACGTTCAGCGGTTATTGGAAGCAGGCGTCCCCATTGTTGCCGATACACCGCAGGGATTGATGCACGATAAGTTCATGGTCATTGATCGTTCGGAGGTGTGGACAGGTTCGATGAATTTCACTGATTCGGGAACGTATGAGGATAATAACAATATCATCCGCATCCGCTCGACGAAAATTGCTGAAAATTATTCCACCGAGTTCGCCGAGATGTTCGAGGGCGGCAGGTTTGGCTCCAATGTCGTTCCCCAGACGCCAAACCCCACCGTCACGCTCGACGGCACACGCGTGGACACCTACTTCTCACCGGATGACGGCGTATTGAACGCCATCTATCCTTTGTTGGAGAACGCGCAGGAAAGCATTTATTTCCTTGCGTTTTCGTTCACTTCCAATGAGCTCGGCGCGCTCGTGCGCCAAAAAGCAGAAGAAGGCTTGACGGTTCAAGGGGTGATGGAGGAGGAGCAGGTCAAATCGAACACGGGAACCGAGTTCGACCCGTTCCGCCAGGCAGGCTTGGATGTGCGTCTGGACGGAAACGACGGACAGATGCATCACAAGGTCTTCGTCATTGACAGGCGCATTGTGGTTCTGGGGTCTTATAACTTTTCGCGCTCTGCCGAGGAAAGAAACGACGAAAACATTCTCGTTATTTACGACCCTCAAATCGCCGCGTTTTTCCTGCAGGAGTTCCAGCGCATCTATGCGAGGGGGCAGAAATAAGGCAAGTAGATTGACACAAGTTTGTTGTCACTAATCTTCTTTCTTTCTTACACTTCACATATCTGCCAGTGATACAATCACGCCATGCTTCCCGATTTCCGCGTCCGTCAACGCGACTACCTGCTCGAAATTTC
>DAOUBY010000158.1:0-6931 GCA_034432325.1 Anaerolineales bacterium | reverse complement strand
AGAATTGCTTTTGAAAAACTATCACAACCGCGAAGATTTTGTGGCGCGACATTCATGTCGCTTTAGGTTGCGGAATGAATTCCGCGCTACGACTTTTCTCAAAACCTTCTTCTTTCTCTGCCTCGTGCCTGGACTACTTTTGGGGTATCTTCCATACCGCGCCGCCACAGCAGATGTGGAACTCTTCGCGCCGGGCGTCCTTGCCTGGCTGGCGTTTCCCTTGTGGATGTTGGGTGGCGCTGGCGCGCTTTGGTGTGTTTGGAACTTTCTCTTTTATGGCAACGGGACTCCCGCACCGATAGACCCGCCCCGCAAACTGGTGATGGTGGGACTCTACCGTAGCACATTGATTTGTGAGGTTCAGTACTTCACGAAAGCGCGTATTTGGCGGTCTCTACCGCCGTAGTTTCGCGAGAGAGCGCAAGTTACGCAGGGTTTTCGTGATCTACTGATGTTGTATGAAGAGCCGGCGCTGCGTAAAAAATTCGGCGGGGAATACGAGATTTATTACAAAACGACGCCGCGTTGGATTCCCCGGATAAAATAGACGAAAACCCCAGCACCCTTAGAAGAGGCAGTTTTCCATGACACTTTCCCCCATTCCCGCCGAAGAAGTTCGTTTTTTCAGCGGAAGTTCGAACCGACCGCTGGCAGAAAGCATTGCCCGCGCGCTTGGCGTTCCCCTCGACGAAACCCACATCACCCGCTTCAGCAACGATAATCTCTACATCCAACTCGGCGCGACGGTGCGCTACCGCCGCGTGTACATCGTGCAGTCGCTTTCACAACCGGTCAATGATCACCTGATGGAACTGCTGATGATGCTCGACATCGCGCGCGGCGCGGCGGCATCGGAAGTCCACGCCATCATTCCCTACTACTCATTCGGGCGGTCGGACAAAAAGGACGCGGCGCGCATCTCCATCACCGCCCGCCTCGTCGCCGACCTGATCAAGACCGCCGGCGCCACGCATGTGATGAGCATGATGTTCCACTCGCCGCAGGTGCACGGATTCTTTGCCGTGCCGACCGACCCGCTCAGCGCGCGTCCGGTCTTCCGCGAGTATCTTTCCACCCGCGACTTGAGCGATTGCATCGTCGTTGCTCCCGATATGGGTTCGGCAAAATCCGCCGCCCGTTTTGCCAAAAGCCTGCAACTGCCCATTGCCGCCGGCAACAAGGAACGCATCTCCGACACGCAGGTAAAGATCAGCGGACTGATCGGCAATCAGGTGCGCGGACACAAACGCGCCCTGATCTACGACGACGAAATCGCCACCGGCGGCTCCATCGCCGAATTGAGCCGCGTACTGATCGAGGAGGGCGTGGAGGAGATCACCGTCGTCTGCACGCACGGCGTATTCACGCGCGGCGGGCTGGAACGGCTGGCGGAGGTTCCGCAGATCACCGAAATCATCACCACCGATACGGTTCACATTCCGCCCGAAAGACGCCACCCCAAGTTGAAGATTCTTTCGGTTGCGCCGGTCTTTGCCAGCGCCATTTACAACAACCTGCACCACGAATCCATCAACGAGTTGTTCGTGTTCGGAGAATGACGCGTTACGCTGTGGAAGTTCCATGCTCGAAAGTCTCAAATCCCGCGCGCGGGCGCTGAAACAGGAAGCCATTGCCGTGTACCTTGCGGCAAAAGACCCGCGCACGCCCTGGTATGCGAAGGCTTTGATTTTCCTCGTCGCCGCTCACACCTTCAGCCCGATTGACCTGATTCCCGATTTCATCCCGCTGCTGGGCTATCTCGATGATCTGCTCATCACGCCGGGCGGGCTGTGGCTGGCGATCCGCCTGATTCCGCCCGAGGTGTTGGCAGAGGCTCGGGTGAAGGCGGCAGGCTGCGGCGTGGAAAGAAGCGTCCGAATTGCCGGGGCGGCGGTCATCATTGTGGTTTGGGCTGCCATCCTTATCTTCATCGGATGGCTTGTTATTACGGCGCAAAGCCCGACGCTGGAGAGCGTCTCCTGCGCCGCGACCATCTCCTTGCGCTGTATTGTTATCCAATTCTCATCGAAAGCCGTATAATGGAAGTTGGAGGAACCCATGATTGAAAAAACCGTACTCAATGCCCTGAACGAACAGATCAACAAGGAACTGTTCTCGTCGTATCTCTATCTTTCGATGGCGGCGTACTTCGAGGAGCAAAACCTGCCCGGCTTTGCGCACTGGATGCGCATCCAGGCGGAGGAGGAGCGCGAACACGCCATGAAATTCTATGACCACATTCTGGAGCGCGGCGGCAAGGTGACGCTCAAAGCCATCGAGGCGCCGAAGTCCGAATGGGCGTCGCCGCTGGAGGTTGCCGAGGAAGTGGCGGCGCACGAGGCAAAAGTGACCGCTTCCATTTACGCGCTGTATGAACTGGCGCTCCAGCAAAAGGATTACCCCGCCCAGGTGATGCTGCAGTGGTTCGTCAGCGAGCAGGTGGAGGAGGAAAAGAACGCCGCGGAGATCGTCGCTCAACTCAAGATGATCGAGGCGCGCGAATCAGCCGTGCTGATGCTCGACCATCGTCTTTCCAAGCGCAAGGACGAGTAGCGCTTTCTCATGAGACCCTGAGGGCGTTGCCCTTGGGGTTTTCTTTTTTATCGGTCATTATTTGCAATAGCCAACTTTGCATCGAATGACACGAATGCCGCGAATTTTCTTTTGATCTCTTGCATAAGTCAGCCGGCCTTAGAGAACGCCTCCTGCGCCGGAGCGTATTGTGCGCTCTCCGGCGCACTTTTGCAAGAGGTCTTTTGAGAAATTCGGCTCTCCCGTTTCCGACGGGATGAAAAACGATACGCCAGATTTTTGCCACGAATTTACCCTACGGGCACAATGTCACGGATTTACACGGAGTGGAAGCGAAAAATCAGTGAAAATCCGTGTAATCTGTGGCAAAGATTTTGGATTTCCTGTTAAAAACGGTAGCGCCAATCCGCGTAATCCGTGTCCAAAAGGTTTTGACTTCAAACGAACTCTAATGACTTACGCAAAATTTTGCGTAGAGTGCGTTCTCCAACGCGCTGGAAAGGTAATTCCAGTCAGCGCCTCTGTGGTTCAAAAGGTTTTTATGAGCAATTTCCTCATTTACGGTTCCTACGGTTACACCGGCCAGCTCATCGTGAGGCAGGCGGTCAAAGAGGGGATGCGCCCCCTGCTGGCGGGGCGCGATGAGGGCAAACTGCGCGCGCAGGCAGAGCGATACAACCTCGCATACCGCGCGTTCTCACTCGACGAAACAGACAAACTCGACGCCGCCCTGCTCGAAGCGGACGCCGTCTTGCATTGCGCCGGTCCGTTCGTGCTGACGTTCCGCCAGATGGCGGAAGCCTGTCTGCGCACCAAACGTCACTACGTGGACCTCAGCGGGGAGATCGAAGGCTTCGAAGCGCTGGCAGGCATGAGCGCGGAGGCGAAGCGGGCGGGAATCATGCTCCTGCCCGGCGGCGGCTTCGACGTGGTTCCCTCCGACTGTCTCGCCGCATATCTGAAGCAAAGACTGCCTGCCGCCTCTCACTTCCGCCTGTTCCTGCGCGGCGTTGGCGGCGGCGTCTCGCGCGGGACGGCGCGCTCTGCCGTCGAAAACATGCACCGTCAGGGACGCATCCGCCGCGACGGGAAGATCGTCACCGTGCCGCCCGCCTGGCAGGTGCTGACACAGGACTTTGGGCGCGGAGCGGTGCCGGTCGTCTCCGTCGGCTGGGGCGATGTCTCCACAGCGTATTACAGCACCGGCGTCCCGAACATCGAAACGTACTTCGCCTTCCCGCGCGCCGCCATTCGGTTTTTGAAACTCTCGCGCTTCATCGGGCCGCTGGTCTACGCCCGCCCGCTGCGGAACCTGCTCAAATGGCTCATCGGTTATTTGATTCCCTCCGGACCTTCGCGCGAGCAGAACGAACGCGGCTTCAGCCTGATGATCGGCGAGATGCGCGGCGGCGGACGCATCGTCCGCGCAAAGTTGCGGACGCCGGAAGGCTATCGGCTCACCGCGCTGACCTCGGTCGAGATCATGAAGCGGATTTTGTCGGGCAATTTTCAGCCCGGTTTCCAAACCCCGTCGCTTGCCTACGGCGCAGAGTTCATCCTGCAATTCGACGGCGTGGAAAGAGAGGACTTACCGTGAAGCGCATCCTGTTACTGACCGTCATCCTCTTGTCGGCGTGCGCCCCGTCCACCGCGGCGGCGCCCGCAACGGAAATTTCCGACCCATTAGCAATGGAGGACGCCATGACCCTCGAACTGACCAGCCCTGCCTTCGCGCACGGGCAGCCCATCCCTGTCAAATACACCTGCAAAGGCGAAGACATCTCCCCCGCCCTCGCCTGGGGCGACCCGCCCGCAGGCACGCAGTCCTTCGCCCTCATCATGGACGACCCCGACGCGCCCGTCGGCACATGGGTGCATTGGGTGCTGTTCAACCTCCCCGCCTCGGCGCGCGGACTGCCCGAAGCCTTCCCCGCCGACGCATCCCTCCCCGACGGAAGCCTGAGCGGCACAAACAGTTGGGGGCGCACGGGCTACGGCGGCCCCTGCCCGCCCAGCGGCACACACCGCTACTTCTTCAAACTCTACGCCCTCGACGAAACCCTCGCCATCAACGCGGGCGCCGACAAAGGCGAACTCGAAAAGGCAATGGTCGGTCACATTCTCGCCAGCGCCGAACTGATGGGCACCTTCAGCAAATGACCACCGTCACGCCCTCGCTCATCCAGCGCGCCTTCAAAGAGGGCAACCCCGTCATTCACGGCGACCGCGCCGTCTTCCTCTGGCAGGGGGAGGCGGCGCCCTGGCTGGTGGGAGACTTCGACCACTGGGGCGGCAGACCGCGCCGATTCAAACGCCTCTCCCCTCGACTTGCGCCCGGCTCCGCCCAATCCATCTGGTACGCCGCCCTGACCTTTCCCCGCGACGCCTACGTCGAATATGCCTTCCGCGACCCCGTCTCGCAGGAAAACTTCCCCGACCCGTTGAACCGCAGGACCGTCAACAACGGCGTGGGCGGGCGCAACAACTACTTCTACATGCCCGAAACCATGCCCTCGCCCTACCCCCTCCGCCGCGCTGAGGTGACGCCTGGCGCCATCACGAATCACCGCGTGGAGACGAGATGGCTGCGCGAAGACTACGAGCGCGAAATCTACTTCTACCGCCCGCCGGTCAAACAGCCCGTTCCCCTGCTGGTCGTTTACGACGGGCAGGATTACCTGCAGCGCGCCAGGCTGAACGTCATTGTGGATAACCTCATTGCAGAGGGGCGCATCCAGCCGATGGCAATGGCGTTCCTCCCCAGCGGCGGGCGCTGGCGCAGCCTCGAATACGCCTGCTCCGACGGCACACTCTTCTGGCTCGATCAGATCGTCCTGCCGCTGGCGCGTGAAAAACTCAACCTGCTGGATGTGAAAAAACAGCCCGGCGCATGGGGCGTGCTGGGCGCGTCGCTGGGCGGCACAATGGCTTTTTACACCGGCTTGCGCATGCCGGAGGTGTTCGGCAAAGTCATCAGTCAGGCGGGAGCGTTCAACATCGAAAGCCGCGGCTTCGTCGTCGTGGACCTCGTCCGTCACGGGCAGGCGCGCGGGCTGGAGGTCTGGATGGACGTTGGGCGGCTGGATGTTCTGCTGGAAGACAACCGCTGGATGTACGCGCTGTTACAGGAGAAGGGATACAAAGCGACCTGCCGCGAGTTCACGGCAGGTCACAACTACACCGCCTGGCGCGATGACGTGTGGCGCGGGCTGGAGGCGCTCTACCCGGCTTAACCCGTAACCAGTTCCGCTTCGGCGGCTTGCGGGTCGAAGCCCTCGGGCCAGACGGTGGCGGCGTTATATTTCGCCTTGACGAAACTTGTTTTCATGAGAGTGGCGCCGCTCAGGCTGGCGTTGCACAGGTTGGCGTTCAAAAAAGATGCGCCGTGCAGATTGGCGCCGCTCAGGTTGGCGTAACTCAGGTCGGCGTCGTTCAGGGTGGCGTTGGAGAGGTTTGCTTCGCTCAGGTCGGCGCGGGTCAGGTTGCTGCGGCTGAGGTTTGCGCCGAGCAGAACCGCGCGGCTGAAATCCACCTCGATCAGCAGACTGTCCGAAAGACTGACGCCGCCGAGATTGGTTTTGACGCATTTGGCGTCCTGCATGTTGACCTCGACCATGCGGGCTTCGCTTAAATCGGCGCCGCCCAGGTTGGCGCCCAGCAGGTTCGACTTGTTGAGGTTGACCCGCACCAGTTTCGCGCCGCGCAGATTGGCTTCGCGCAGGTTGGCTTCACTGATGACCGCATGGCTGAGTTTGGCGCTTCCCAGGTTGGCTTCGCTCAAATTTGCCCCGCCCAGGTTTGCCCCTCCCAAATCGGCTTTGACCAGCGCGGCTTTGTTCAGGTTCGCCTCCATCAACATGCTCTCGCTCAGGTTGGCTTCGGTCAGATCCGCCTCGCTCAGGTCGGCATTGCTGAGGACTGCCTTGCTCAGGTTTGCCCCGTGCAAGATAAACCGCCGCAGGTTTGCGCCGCGCAGGCGGGCGTCGCTCAGGTCGGCATCTGCCAGCCAGAGCGGACCGGGACGGTTGAGCAAATCGTACAGTTCATAGTGGGAAAATTTCATTGCGCTCCTCCAATGCCGCTGGTCTTCATTCCAAAGGTATTCAGGACTTACGCAAAGCTCTGCGTAGAGCGCGCACCCTGGCGTAAAGCGCGCACCCTGGCGTAGAGCGCGCACCCTGGCGTAGAGCGCGTTCTCTAACGCGCAGACTGGATAATCAACGGTAGAGAACGTTGATTACGCGTAAGCCCTGGTATTATAGACTTAGTGGACAGGCGAGACAAGTTTCAATTTCCACGCTGTTATGGCTTTCTCATTATCGCTTGCGCCGCTTTGTTTAACAGGATAGACAGGATAAACAGGATGTTTTCGCCCTGCTTTGCGCGCGGCTTATCCTGA
>DAOUBY010000157.1:0-6079 GCA_034432325.1 Anaerolineales bacterium | reverse complement strand
GCGACCTGAAGCAACATGAATATCCCTTCGTATCTATTCAGACATGTCATTGCGAGGAGTGGCGCCTAAGCGCCACGACGAAGCAATCTCCTCACTATCAGAGATTTCACATCTAAGAGAGTGCTTTGAAATTCATGTTCCAACCACAGATGAACATAGATAAATTGGATTTACAAGGTAATTTCATCCCCTTTTTCTTCAGAATCAGTATTCATCCGTGTTCATCTACGGTAAACCCCGATTTATAAAACACTCTCTGAGACCATAAACAAAGAATAAACAAGGAGACCCTCATGAAATTCGTTGACCTCACCATCCCCCTCGGCGTTGCCACGCCGCCCTGGCCCACCTACGAACCCCTGCAGGTGAAATACTTCAAACGCCTGGCTCCCAACGGCGCCAACGGGCAGCTGCTCACCCATTCCAACCATCTCGGCACACACCTCGACGGCGAGATTCACTTCCACACCCCCGGCAAAGACATCGCCTCGCTCGACATGGACTTCCTCATCCACGAAGCCGCCATCGTGGACCTGAGCGATGTCTGCGGCGATTACGACGTGTACACCAGCAAAATGGTCGAAGAGCGCGTCGAAGTCCGCGAAGGCGACATCCTCATCATCCACACCGGCTACCACCACTTCGGCTGGGATTCGCCCTTTGCCAACGAAATCCGCTACATGGTTCAGCACCCCGGCCCCGACCGCGAATTTGCCGACTGGGCGAAAGCCAAAAAACTGCGCTGGATCGGCGTGGACTGCGGCAGCGCCGACCATCCCATGAACACCATCATCCGCGACTGGATGCCGCGTCAGGCGCGGCAGGCGGAACGCGTCTTCCAAAAGAAATTCGGCAAATCGCTGGCGGAATTTTTCGACGACAGCAAGTACCAACTCATGCACCTCGAGATGTTCCCCTACGGCATCATCCATGCCGAATGCCTGGGCGGCGACATTGACCTGCTGCTCAACCGCCGCGTCACTGTGGGCTTCTTCCCCTGGCGCTTCGTGGACGGCGAAGCCAGCATCGGGCGCTGCGTGGCAATGGTGGACGACGCCGAATACGAGCAACTCATGGCGAAAAAAGCCGCCCTGCCGAAGACCAAATTCGGCGACGCCTACGACCCGGCCCATGTCGAACGCCTCAACCAACTCAGCCGTCAAAACCTGACGTAAGGCAAAAACCATTCTCGTACTGCGCGCAGAGCGCGTTCTCTTGCAATATGCGTAGGGCGCGTTCTCTTACGCGCTCGTTGGCGTTAGAGAACGCCAACTAAGCGGTTACGGTATTTACTTGTTAAAATTCTTTATTCCGCACATCACCCCATGAGAGACGTAGCCATCATCGGCGCAGGCATGATCCCCTTCGGCAGGCGTTACGAAGATTCCCTGCTGGATATGCTGGCATGCGCCTCGCTCAAAGCCCTCGATGACGCCGGCTTGGGCAATCAAACTGTGGACGCGCTCTACGTCGCCAACGTGGGCGGCGGGATGCTCCAGCATCAAACCGCCATCGCCAGTTCGCTGGCAGACCGCCTCAGCCTGCTCCCCGCCCCCGCTGAGACCATCGAAAACGGACCCGCCTCCGGCGCATCCGCCGTCAAGGCGGGTCTGTTGGCAATTGCCTCCGGCTGCTGCGAAACCGTCCTGGTGGCCGGCGGCGAAAAAATGCGCGCCGGCGACGGAGCGCACACCACCGACTTCGCCTCCACCATGACCCACCCGCAGGCGGAATATCCCTACGGCGTCACCATGCCGGGGTTGGCAGGCATGTTCGCCCGCCTGTACATGCAAAAATACGGACTCACCGCCGAACACCTGCACGCCGTCTCCATCAAAAATCACGAGATGGGCGCGCTCAACCCCTACGCCCACTTCCGCAAACCCATCAACCGCGAAGAGATTTTCGACGGACCGCAAGCCGCCCTCCACAACCCCATGGTGGCAGACCCTCTGCGCTTGTACGACGTTTGCCCCACCAGCGACGGCGCCGCTGCCGTCGTCCTCTCCAGCGTGGACGCTGCCCGCAGGCTGGGCAGACCCTACGCCGTCATCGCCGGCTTCGGTCAAGCCACCGATACGCAAACGCTGGCAGAACGCGCCGACCCCACCGAACTCAAAGCCGTCACCCTCGCCGCACAGCAAGCCTTCGCCATGGCAAACCTGCAACCCTCCGATGTCCACGTGGCGGAACTGCACGACGCCTTCACTATCCTCGAAATTGCCGAAAGCGAGTGCGTGGGCTTCTTCCCCAAGGGCGCAGGCGGAGATGCCGCCCTGAGCGGGCAGACCCGCCTCGGAGGTCCGATACCGATCAACGTTTCGGGCGGGCTGAAAGCGCGCGGTCACCCCATGGGCGCAACGGGCGTGGCGCAGGTGGTGGAAATCGTCTGGCAATTGCGTCACGAACTGCCCGAAAATCGTCAGGTGCCAAACGCCCAAATCGGGCTCACCCTCAACTTCGGCGGCTTTGCCAACAACGTGCTGTGCTTCCTCCTCAAACGAGCCGAACCATGAGCGAACCCGCCCTCACCGCCTACCGCTGTAAAAACTGCGGACACATCCACTACCCCTATCACGACCGCTGTCTCGAATGCAAGGGGCGCGAGTTCGAAGAAATTCACCCGCAGGGCAATGCCCGCCTGCTCACCTACACCGCCATCTTCAACCTGCCCTACGGCTTCGACCAGCAATCCCTGCTGCTCGGCGTGGCGGAGTTCGAAAACAAAATCAAAGCCCTCGGGCAGATCAAAGCCCAATCGGTGAATCAACTCAAAGTGGGCATGACCGTCAAAGCCGTCTGGGAGCCGATCCGCTCGCTTCCCGAAGGCAGTCTCTTCGGTCTGAAGTTCGAACCGCTGGAAGAATGAATCTCGCCGCCCTCACCCTCGGCGAAGCCGTCCCCGCCGAATTCGAAGCCTCCGTTCACAGCGTCTTCCGCTCCGCCGTCAACTTGCGTGTGAACGACGGCGGCGGTCTGCTCACGCTGGTCGCGGCGGATGAGGCGGACTTGCCGCAGGGGATTCGCCTGGACACGCCCCCCGCCTTCTCCTTCGAGACGCTTCGCCCTGCCAGCCCCGCCTCCTGCCGCGCTGGATTTCTGCGCCTCGCCCCGCTGACGATTGACCTGCGCCCCGCCTCCCGCTGGACCTGCGACCTGCCCGCCCTCCGAACCGATTTGACCCGCCCGAAAACGACCGCCGCCTGGCGCGCCGTTTGGGAGGCGCTCAACGCGCGGCAGATTCAAACCCAAGCCGACATCGTCGCCCAGAATTTGTTCCGCAACGATACCAACCCGCCCGCCGGCGTGTCTCACATTGCATCTGCCTCTTTGCGAACACTCGTGAACTCCGCCCGCCGCCTCGACCCAGCCCCCGCCGCCCCTGCGCTGAGAGCGCTCATCGGTCTCGGCGCGGGGCTTACCCCCAGCGGCGACGACCTGCTGGTGGGTTTTCTCGCCGGGCTGTGGTGTTCGGTTGCAGAGGACGCGGAGCGCGCAGCGTTTCTCTCCAAACTGGGCGAAGCCGTCATCGCTCTCTCGGCTCGCACGAACGACATCAGCCGAACCTATCTGCTTCACGCCGCGCGCGGCAAAGTCTCCAGCCGCCTGCTGGATTTGGCGCAGGTCATCTCGCGCGGCGAAGAATCGGCGCGCCTGCTGCCCGCCGCCGAAGCCGCCATGCAGAGCGGTCACACCTCCGGCATGGACGCCGTCACAGGTCTGCTGGCGGGGTTGACCGCCTGGAAGCAAGGATCCTTCGAGGAGATTGAACCATGACATCCATGCTTTTCCGCCTCCACACCCGTCTCGCCTCCCCCCGTCTCGCGCTGACCTTCACCGCCCTGGCGGGGCTGCTCTTCTGGCTGCTGGCACGCGGACTGGGCAGCCTGCCGCCCGGCGCGCCCTCCATCTTCGACCTGCAACTGGCGTTCACTGTTGAGCGTTTTCAATTCGTCATGGCGCAGTGGGGCGCAGCCGCCATGCAAGCCTATGTGACCAGCATGTGGCTGGATTATCTCTACCCCATCGCTTACGCCCTGGCGCTCGGCGGCTGGCTTGCCGTCCTCACCCGCCGCGCCGACCGCCCCCCTTCCCGCCCGGCGCTCGCCCTCTTCGCCGCCCCTTTCCTCGCCGCCCTGCTCGATTACGTCGAAAACTCCCTGCACCTGCTCATGCTGGCGGTTCTCCATGCCACCCCCGCTGCGCTGGTCTTCCTTGCCTCCCTCGCCGCTGCCGTCAAGTGGGCGCTGGCGGGGGTATCTATTTTGGCGATTGTGAGTTTGCTGGTGACGCGAATTCGAAAAGCGATTACAGTATAATGATGATATGGAAACAGTTCCGCTTCTGAAAGTCCCTCCCCTCCAAAAACGCAAGCGCATTCCCATGCGCGTGATCCGCGCCCTGGCAAAATACATCGCCGAGAAATTTCAGCCAGAAGCCATTCTCCTGTTTGGCTCTTATGCCTATGGCAAGCCTCAGCCCTGGAGCGACGTGGATTTGCTTATCATCATGGACGCCCCCAAAGGAGAAGCCGAAACTGCGCTGGAAATTTACCGCTCCCTGCCTCCTTTTCCCTTCAGCCTGGATTTGATTGTGCGCTCGCGGGAAACCATCGAGAAAAGAAAAAAGATCAACGATTGGTTCCTGATTGACATTACCGAAAAGGGGAAAATTCTCTATGAACGAACTCACCCGTGAATGGGTATTCAAGGCTGAAAGCGACTTCGACGCTGCCGACCTGACGCTTCGCGGGCGGGAAGCGCCAATTGTGGATGCAGTGTGCTTTCATTCCCAACAGTGCGCAGAAAAATATCTCAAAGCGTTTTTACAGGAACACGACGTTCGCTTTGAGCGCAGACACGAGTTAATCCCTTTGCTGGAATTGTGCCTGAGTCTGGACACTGAATTTGAAGTCCTGCGCAGCGCGTTGCGAAGCCTGGAACAATATGCCGTTTTGATCCGCTACCCCGGCCTGAACGTGCCTGCCGAAATGGCAGAACAGGCTTTTCAATCGGCAGAAATTGTTCGCGCCTTCGTGCGGAAAAAATTGAACCTTTGACAGTTTTGGGGGTATCTACATTTCTTTGCTTTCGCCAAAGGAGACTTTCCCATGCGCACCCTCAAAAAAATCTTCCTTTCCCTCTTCATCTTCCTCCTCGTCATCCTCCTCGCCGCCCCTTTCCTCGCCGCCCTGCTCGATTACGTCGAAAACTCCCTGCACCTGCTCATGCTGGCGGTTCTCCGTGCCACCCCCGCCGCGCTGGTCTTCCTTGCCTCCCTCGCCGCCGCCGTCAAGTGGGCGCTGGCAGCCATTTCGGTGGGAGCAATTGTAATGATGTTGTTAACCCGTCTCAACAAATTTGTGACAAGAAAACCACGCCATTATTGATGCACTAACAGACTTGCAATCTTTGCTAAAACGTCACGCCCTACATCTTCCGAGCGTAAGGAAATGATTAGTCCTTCCTCTTGCCACTTCAATTCCGTCACCTTTTTTCCGTCTTCAAGTGTGGTTTCAACATAAGAGACGGGTTGATCTCCTCGAAGCACAATTTCGCCCTGCGCCGTAGCGATGGATGCCTCCACAAATTGATAAGAAATATCTTCTCCGATCGTTTGAGCCAGCAAAATAACATTTATGCCATCAGAATAGGTCAGCAACAACGGCGCAATATTTCGCTCATCGGGAGTCTGGGCACTTTTCAAAGAATATCCCAGCGTTCCATCAGGAAGGACAAAGAATTTCTTGTCCAATTTTTCCAATGCCAACCACGCCTCTTTGTTCCCTATAACAACAGGTTCACTCATGGACGTGTTTGCCTCACGAGGCACAGCAACACAGGCTGCCGCGAACGAAAAAGAAATCAATACAAGAATAGACAACCGGAATAAATTTTTCTTGTCCATATTTTGGTCATTTCCTGCCGGTCAGAGTCGAATTTGCAGGGCAGTTTTTGTAAACCTGCCCTGCAATAAGCGACAATCTAATCATCTATAAACATGCAAGCAAATTCAGTAACCCTGCGTAACTTGCGCTCTCTAGCGCAAATTCGGCGGTAGAGACCGCCAAATACGCGCT
>DAOUBY010000156.1:0-7313 GCA_034432325.1 Anaerolineales bacterium | reverse complement strand
TCCGTGTTCATCTGCGGTAAATCCCGATTTATAAAACACTCTCGAAACAAAAAAAGGAGAAATCACAACATGGCATACGCATTGACCCGCTGGAATCTCAGTGAGTTGTTCCCGTCCTTCGAAAGCCCCGAACTGCAGGCTGCGTTCGACAACGTGGAGGAACAGGTCACGTCGTTCGAAGGGGTGCGGAACAAACTCAGCCCCGACATGGATGCCGGGACTTTTCTGGAGGTGGTGCGCGCCTCCGAGGCGACAACGCGCATCGTGAACAAGATTTACGCTTTTACCGGTTTGTCGTTCTCGTCTGATACGCAAAATCAGACCGCGCAAACTTACATGGCGCGCGTTCAGCAGTTTGCGGCGGAGATGCAGAACCGCACGCTGTTCTTCAGCCTGTGGTGGAAGGAACTGGATGAGGCAAACGCTCAGCGGTTGATTTCGGCTTCGGGCGATTACCGTTATTATCTCGAGACGATGCGCCGCTTCAAACCGCACACGTTGAGCGAGGCGGAGGAGAAGGTCATCAACATCAAGGATGTGACGGGCGTGGGCGCGCTGGAAACGCTCTACGACGCCATTACCAACCGTTACGTATTCAAACTGGAAGTGAACGGCGAGACCAAGGAACTCACGCGCGGGCAGTTGATGGCGTACGTCCAGGGCGGCGACCCGGACCTGCGTGCGCGGGCGTATCAGGAACTATACCGCGTGTACGGAAACGACGCTCCCATTCTCGGGCAGATGTACCAGACCCGCGCGCGCGACTGGTACAACGAGAACATCGGCTTGCGAAAGTTCTCCAGCCCCATCTCTGTCCGCAACCTGGCAAACGATGTCCCTGACGAGGCGGTGGATGCCCTGCTGGATGTCACGCGCCGGAACAGGGGTGTTTTTCAGCGGTATTTCAAAATCAAGGCGAAACTCCTCGGCATGGAGAGGCTGCGCCGTTACGATATTTATGCGCCTGTCGCCAGTTCGGACAAGAAGTTCGATTACAACGACGCGGCGCAAATGGTCTTCGACTCGTTCCGTTCGTTCGATCCGCAAATCGCCGAGATGGCGCAGCGCGTCTTCGACCAGGAACACGTGGACAGCGAGGTGCGCAAAGGCAAACGCGACGGCGCATTCTGCTGGTCGGTTTTGCCCGATATGACCCCCTATGTGTTGTTGAATTATCAGGGGCGCGCGCGGGATGTGGCGACGATGGCGCACGAATTGGGACATGCCATTCACGCGATGCTTGCGTCGCATCACAACACGTTCACATTCCATTCGTCTCTTCCCTTAGCCGAAACCGCCTCCACCTTCGGCGAGATGATGCTCACCGACAAACTGCTCGCCGAAGAGACCGACGAAGCGGTTCGCCGCGACATCCTCTTCAAGCAAATGGACGACGCGTATGCCACCATCGTGCGTCAGGTCTATTTTGCGCTGTTCGAGCGCGAAGCGCACGACATGATCCAGAAGAACGCCTCGGTGGATGATTTGAGCAAGGCATACCTGGCGAATCTCAAGGAACAGTTTGGCGACGCGGTGGAATTGAGCGACGAGTTCAAATGGGAGTGGGTGTCCATTCCGCACATCTATCACACGCCGTTCTATGTGTATGCCTATGCCTTCGGTCAATTGCTGGTGTTTTCGCTGTATCAGCAGTTCAAGGCGGAAGGCGAGACGTTCAAGCCCAAGTATCTCAAAATCCTTGCGGCGGGAGGTTCGGAAGCGCCGGCAGAGATTTTGGCAGAGGCGGGGGTGGATATCCGTTCGGCGGCGTTCTGGCAGGGCGGGTTCGATGTGTTGAGCAGGATGGTGGATGAGTTGGAGAGGTTGTAGGAAAATGGGGAGTGGAAAGTAGAGAGCAGGAAGGTTACAGGTGGACGGGATCGGATGCTCGTTCACCTGTTTTTGTTGTCCAGAAACAAGCGGCACATTTCGTCTGAAAAGCCGGCGGTGGTTTTCTCGAACTCGATGACCGTGCGTTTGATGGCGGCGTGCATGGCGTAGTCGAATTTGAAGCCCTGGGCGGGAGAGTCGAGGTTCATCCAGGCGTGTGAGTCTTTGGGGAGGATGCGCAGGGAAAGGGCGCGGGTTTGGCGGAAGAAGTACAACAGTTCGAAGGGGTAGTACACTTTGCCGGAGCGAAGGTCTGGGCTGTTGAGCAGGCTGGGGTCCATCGGGTCAACTTCGGGCGGGGGAGGAAGCGTCTGCCCGGCGAAGCGGTCAACCCACAGGGTGATGTAATTGCTGTGGGCGTAGAAGTCCTGCGCGGAGTGCAGGAATCTTCCAAATGCCTGCCAGGCGGAGTTCGCGTCGCCGGCTTTCAAGGACGAAGCCACGAGCGCGCGCTGTGTCCCGATGTAGGCATAGGTTTTGTCGAAGGCGTTGTTGTCGAAGTGAAATTCGTCGTGACCGATTTGCCCGGCAAGGCGGTCCTGGTTGATGTTGGCATGCGTGATGACCGACATGGCGCGCGGGCTGAAGCGATTGCCGAGCGAAGCCAGCATGATTTCGATGTGATATTGGGTGAGCATTTGCCGATTATACCCGCCGGACACTGCGTTATAATGCCCGCATGACTTTTTATACCGCCAAAGGCGACGACGGAACGACGGGACTGCTGGGCGAGGGGCGCGTGATGAAGTACGATGCGCGCATCGAAGCCATCGGGACGGTGGACGAATCAACCGCCGCCCTGGGGCTGGCGCGCGCTCAATGCCTTGATCCACGCTCGGGACCCATCCTGCTCGAAGCCCAACGAGACTTGTACAAACTGATGGCGGAGGTGGCGGCGACGCCCGAAAACGCCGAGAAGTTCCGCTTCATTGATTCTTCGCGCGTGAAGTGGCTCGAAGAACAGACGGACGAATTATCCCAAGTTGTGGAGATGCCGAAGGAATTCATCCTGCCGGGCGATTCGCTGGCGGGCGCGGCGCTCTCGCTGGCGCGGGCAATCATCCGCCGCGCGGAACGCCGCGTGGTGGAGATGTACGACACCGAGGAACTCTCGAACCCCGATTTGCAGAGATACCTGAACCGCCTGTCTTCACTGTGCTTTGTGCTGGAACTGTTGGAGAACAAAGCGGCGGGACATAAGACGACGCTGGCGAAATCGTAAGTTTTCCGCCGCAGAGACACGGAGTCACGGAGACTTTTTGATTCTCCGTCCCCTCTGTGTCTCTGTGGCTAAAAGGGACTTTATGACAGGCACATTCCTCAACATTGCAACTGTTCTCATTGGCGGGGTCATCGGTTTGATTTTCGGCGCGCGCATTCCGGAGAAGTTGAAAGCGACGGTCATCTCAGGGATGGGGTTGTTTACGGCGGCGATGGGACTGCAGATGTTCCTGAAGACGGAAAATCCGCTGATTGTGTTGGGGGCGTTGCTCATCGGCACGCTGCTGGGCGAGTGGTGGCGGATCGAAGACGGTTTGCAGAATTTGGGGAAGGTTCTCGAACAGCGCTTTTCAAAAGCGGATGACGACGGCTCGAACAGGTTCGTGCGCGGATTCCTGACGGCGTCGCTGTTGTTCTGCGTGGGACCGATGACGATTCTCGGTTCGATACAGGACGGGTTGACGGGCGATTACAATCTGCTGGCGGTCAAGTCGGTGCTGGATGGGTTTGCGTCGCTGGCGTTCGCATCCACGCTGGGGGTGGGGGTGATGTTTTCGACGCTCATCATCCTCGTTTACCAGGGCGGGGTCAGCCTGCTGGCGGCGCAGTTGAACGCAATTGTCACCGCCTCGATGATGAACGAGTTGACGGCGACGGGCGGCGTCATTTTGCTGGGGCTGGCGATCAGCAGTTTGTTGGAGATCAAGAAGATCCGCGTGGGGAATATGCTGCCGGGGCTGTTGGTCGCGCCGTTGATTGTGTGGGTGGTGGGGTTATTCTGAGTGGAGAGTGTTTTATAAATCGGGATTTACCGCAGATGAACACGGATGAACACTGATTCTGAAGAAAAAATGGGATGAAGTTACCTTGTAAATCCAATTTATCTGTGTTCATCTGTGGTTAGAACATGAATTTCAGAACACTGAGTGGTTTTAGTCTGCGAACACTTCCCACTTGCTGTTCATGTTGGGCAGAGACCGTTCGCCGAACCAGCCGAATTTGTCCCAATAGAAGCGGTTCCAAATGTTGACGCCGAACGGTTTGCACTCCGCGAGGACGAATCCATCGGGAAGCGTATCGGCAATGGGGCAGAGCGGCTGGTCAATCTCGATGAGCGTGGGGGGGCGGAGCAGGCTTCCGCTCAGGGAGTTGCGCAGGCCGGGGGTGGGGAAGCAGTTTTCGTTCCAGTCGTCTGCGCCGCCGTTGTCGGGCAGGCGGCAAAAAGCCTGGTCGGGGAAGTTTACGACGGAGTAGTTGTAGGCGTCTGCCAGTTGTCCGTTTGGTTTGAGCAGGCGGACGCCGTCGCCGCCGTCGCTGAGCAGGAGCCCGGTCTGGCTTCCGTAGAAGACGATGCGCTCGCCGGGTTTCAAGGTCACAGCGGGGAGTGTGTAGGGCGGCGAGCCAATGTTGGCTTCGTCGTCCAGCCGGTAGCCGCTGAGGTTGACGTCCACTACGCCGTGGTTGAGCAGTTCGATGTATTCGTCGCCCTGGTTGATGACGCCGTCGTTGTTCCAGTCGCTGCCGGGGCGGGGGAGGAACTCATTGATGGCAATCAGCGGCGGTGGAGGGGGAGGCGGCGGCGTGCGTGTTGGCGTGCGGACAGGTGTGGGGGTGCGGGTGCGGGTGGGTGTCCGTGTGGGGGTGCGGGTGGGCGTGGGCGGCGGCGAGTAGGTGACGGTATTGTCTGTGCTGGTGCTGGCAAGGTTGGTGTTGCCCACCAGGTCTGTTACGCGGTTTGCGGGAATGGTAGGGCGGATGGTTCCGGGAACCGTCACGGCGGCGGCGGATACTGTGAATGTTCGGTTATCGCCTGAGTTGGTAATGTTCCAGGTAATGCCGCTGGCTGTACCGGTTTGAACGATGTCGGATGGGGTAAAGATGCTGGCGATGATGGGTTCGGAGAAGACTACCGTAAAGTTGATCGGCAGAGAGACGGCTGGGTCTGCCTGCCCGGCTGCCTGATTGATGGTGACGGTGGGCTGGACGGTATCCAGATAGGTGACGGAGTTGTCCACTCCTCCGCTGGCGAGGTTGGAATTGCCTGCCGGGTCGTCAACCCGCCCGGCGTCAATGACAGGGATGAGTGTGCCGTTTTGACCGATGGAAACAGCGGCAAGGGTGAAATTCCGATTGTCGCCGGAGTTTGTGAGGCTCCAGGTGATGAAATTGGCTGTGCCGGTTTGTCGAACATCACTGACGGTGAATGTGGCTGGGTTGATCGCTTCTGAGAACGTGACGGTGAACTGTACCGGCGCTGCGCTGGCAGGGTCTGCCTGACCGATAGCCTGTTCGATCATGACTGAGGGCGCGATGTTGTCAACCAGATAGGTCTCGTCAACGGAAGGTTCCACCAAAGGCAGAGGATTTCCCACAGTATCTGTAATGTTCTGTGAAGGGCTTAAATCCAACCCTGCAATGCCGTTGTAGGCGGGCAGGGTTCCTCCCGAAACTGTCACGTCGTAGACACTGCCGCTTATGGCAGCGACCGCCAGGGCGCCGGTGGCGCCCGTCACCACAAAATCGGAGGCGTCAACGCCTGTTACCGGTTCGCTAAACGTTGCGCGGAACGTAAGCGCATCCACATTGGTGGGGGTGGCGGCTGGCGTTTGCCGTCGAATGGAGACCAGAGCGGGGGGGGCGCCGTTGTCAATCACAATGTTTTTATTGGCGCTCAATGAGCCCGGCGCGCCGGGGGCGGGCAGAATCAGGATGGCGTTTCCCGCCGCCCCCACGATGGAGCCGCCGTTCAACGTGAGCGCGGAGGTGGAGACATAATCGAGATCGTTCGAAGCGTCTCCCGCCGCTGCGGTATAGCGGAAGGTGAGGGTGTTGCTGCCGCTGCCGGAGAGGTAGAACGCGGTGCGGTCAATGACGCCGGTTTCCAGTAACAGAGTCGGCGTGCCGGTGACATCCACCGCCGCATTGAATGAAACGGTAATATCTATGACGTTACCGGTTGTATATGTGCCGTCGGGAGTCGGTGACGTGACGTTGGTGACGGCAATACACGCCACCGGCAGGCTGGCGGAATTTTGCGGGTTGCTGGCTGTTTGATTCCAGGTGAAATCTGCCTGGTTGTTGTCTGTGTCGTTGCAGTTTCCTCCGCCGCTTGCCGCCTTTCGTTCGTAACTTTGGTCTGCTGTGCCGCTCAAGGGAATGAGCGGAGTTCCCTCCTTGTAGGCTGAGCCTGCGCTCAGCCCGACGGCGTCAATGACGGTCACGGCGTCGGGAAGCGTAAGGGCAACGCCGCCGTCGTCTGTGATGCCGGTGGTGTAGGTCAGGTCTGCTGAGGGAAGTCCGCTGTAACCGCCCGTTGCGTTATTGGCGACCAGGTAGTACTGACCGGGTGCAAGGATGGTTGATGCAGGGATGGTTGCGCGGGTGCTGACGGAGCCGGCGTTGTTGGAGCCTCGAATCAGCCAGCCGCTGATGTCAATGGGGGAGGCGGTGGGGTTGTATAACTCGATGAATTCATCGTTGCCGCCGGCGGGTCCAAGAAAACGGAACTCACTAATCACCACGCTAAAGACCGCCTGCTGCTGGGGCGCGGCTTGCGCCGGGAGGCGCACCGTCCCTGCCAGCGCCGTCAATAGACAGGCGAGGAGGAAGAGAAAGAAGAAGGAACGGGCGAGGGGGGAACGTCGCATAAAGGGCCGGAGTGCGGACGCGCTCTCAAAAGACCGGGCAAGCGTCCTTGCGCGGGAAGCGGGAGGATGTCTCCATTATACGCCCCCTGCCGGTGGAGAGTCCAAGTACAAAGGAACTAGCGCGGTTCGACGACGATCTTGATGGCGGTGCGCACCTTGTCTTCGATCGTCACATCCGCGAACTCGGGAATGCAGACGACGTCCAAGCCGTCGTTTTTGAGGTAGCCGATTGCCAGCACCAGGGCTTTGATTGCCTGGTTGACGGCGCCGGCGCCGATCGCCTGCACTTCCGCCCGTTTGTGTTCACGGACGACACCCGCAATTGCCCCGGCAACAGCAGAGGTACGGGAGTTTGCAGAAACTTTGATCATCTCCATGGGGAACCTCCCAACAGTGAAAGAGGGGCTGTTTAAAAGCATTGTACAGGATTTAGCCTTTCTGTTCAAGCGGTTGGGGAGAGCCTCATATGGCTTTCTCAAGTTGCCTTTATGACCGCCTGCTCTGTTTTTTTTGCATCGAATTACGCGAATTACACAAAAATTGGGTTCATTCGCG
>DAOUBY010000155.1:0-5691 GCA_034432325.1 Anaerolineales bacterium | reverse complement strand
AGGATTCCCAGCCCGAGGAAGATGAGCAGGAGTCCCGAAATCAAAAGCACTGCAAAACCCATCAGATAGTACAGGTTGTGCAGCGCTTTGTTTTGGGCATATCGCTGGTAGAACACCCAGCACAGGTACGCGGCGAGTAAGCCCGTGAGCAGAAGAAACAAATTGTCAAGCGTGAACATGGCACTCTCCTTGTGATGAGACGGAAGCCGGCAACTCCACGCGGTTGCCTTTTGTGAATTATCACATAAGTTGCCGTCGCTTTCTGTGACATAAATCACAAATTTCGATGTAAGAAATGCCGTCTCACAAAGGTTATAAAGACGACTTCTCACCTTCGGTTGCGCAAGAGAGCGAAAACTATGCAATGTAATGTCATGGACGCGCTTCGCGCCGAGGCAGGGCTTCCAACCCGCCGAACATTCTCTTTGAGCAGACTGACTGACATCGGCGCGCCAAAACGGAGCGTGCGCAAAGGCGAGAGATCATCCCCTGCGGAGACGACCTCTCGCGGCATGAAAAAACCGCCCTCAGCGGGCGGTTTTGATTTGGGAAAAGCGGTTTGCAGCAAATTCTACTGAAACAGGACAAAGACAGCGATGATGACCAGTTGCGCCAGCGGATAGTAACTGGCGCGGTCGAAGAGTCGGGCGGCGAGACGGGCTTCGTGCTGTTTACGATAAAGGTTCCAGCCGGGAAGGAGGAGCAGGAAAAAGCCGCAGAGGACGGAGAGGGTCAGATAGGGCAGACCCAGCGCGAGCGGGGAAAGACGCGGCAGGAAGAGGCTGAGGATCACCGTCAGCGTGAGGGAGGTCAGGACGACGAGTCCCGCTTTTTGAGGTCCGAATTGAACCGGGATGGTCTTTGCGCCGATGAGTTTGTCTTCGGCGGTGTCGTTCCAGTCGGCCGGGACGTTCTGCCCGCCGATTTCCCAGAAGAGGATCCAGGCGAAGAGCAGGAGCAGGGAGGCAGGGGCGGGACGAGGGTCCACGACAAAAACGGCGGCGATGGGACCGCTGGCTTTGACCAGACCGCTGACGAAGGTCCGCATCCAGGTGACTTTGAGGAGCAGGCAGTAGATGGTTTCGAGGACGGCCGCGGCGAGGAGGATGAGGACAATCACGGGGTTGAGGAGGTAGGCTCCGACAAGCGCCGCTGCGAACCAGACGCCGAACCACAGCAGCCCGCTGCGATAGTCGAGGACGCTTTGGGCAAGCGGGTAGCGCATGTCGGAGGCTTCAACGGAGTAGCCTTCGTTGAGTCCGCCTTTGGTGAATTTTTCCCTGTCCACCGCAAAGCCGACGAGGTCGTTGAGGGCGTAGATGGCGGTGTAGGCGGCGAAGGCGGTGAAGATGGAGAGGGCGATGACCTGCCATTGCGGGAACGCGCCCAGCCATAGGAGGGCGGCAAATCCCGGGGCGGCAAGGTCGAGGATGCCGTGCATGGTGCGGGAGAGGGCGAAGAAACGTTTCATGGATGTTCACCTCTTGATGAAGTGCGCCATGTAGTTGACGTCTTCCTTGTTGGGCGCAACCTTCCACGTGCGCAGGATGGGATTGTACATAAGGCTGGCGAGACGCGCAAACTCCAGCCCGCTTTGGCGCGCCCAGTCTTTCAATTCGGCGGGGCGGATCAACATGCGATAGGTGTGCGTTCCGCGCGGAAGGAGGCGCAGGATGTATTCGCCGCCGATGATGGCAAAAAGGAAGGCTTTGGGCGTGCGGTTGATGGTAGAGAAGAAGGCGTGCCCGCCTGGTTTGAGGGCGCGCGCGCAGGCGGCGATGACTTTGTGAGGTTCGGGGACGTGTTCGAGCATTTCCATGCAGGTGATGGCGTCGAAACTTTCGGGCTGGGAGGCGGCGATCTCTTCCACGCTGGCGACGCGGTACTGGATGGCGAGTCCCTGCGCCTGGGCATGCCCCCGCGCCGCTTCGATGGAGGGTGTGGACAGGTCAATGCCTGTGACGCGCGCGCCGGCTTTGGCAAGCGCTTCGGCAAGAATGCCGCCGCCGCAGCCCACATCGAGAATGGCGGGGGAGGCGACGGTTAAAGGTTCGGTGATGAAGCGCGTCCGCAGCGGGTTGATGACGTGGAGGGTTCGCATCTCGCCTTTCAGGTCCCACCAGATGTGCGCCACGTTGTCGAACTTGTTGATTTCTTTGTCGTCGAAGTTGTTGAATTGGGTCATTGTGAATACCGTTATAAGGGGGGTAGGCTCATGTGTGATGCGTATGCAGAGGTTAGAGAGCGTTTTATAAATCGGGTTCACCGCAGATGAACGCAGATGAACACTGATTCTGATGAAAAATGCGATGAAATTATTTTTGACTGCACTGAAAAAACCTTTTCTTACCACGAAGGACACAAAGGTCACGAAGTTTTTTAAATCATCTTGCACAGAATTTCAATATTCTGAATTGCGCCTTTCGGAATTCCTTTGTGTACTTCGTGTCCTTTGTGGTGATGGGACTTTTTGTAGTGGACTCACCTTTAAATCCAATTTATCGGTGTTCATCTGTGGTTAGGAAATGAACAAGGAGGGCGTCGTCCTGCGCGCTTTCGATGGTCAGAGCGGCGGAGGGGTCTGTGGTCATCCGTTGAAGGAGGGCGCGGTGGGCGGTCTGGATTTCGGTGAGCGTGATGTCGTTGACGAAGACGCAGCCGCCGATGCCGTGCGGCAGGGGAACGCGCTGGAAGCCGTTGCGGTGATAGGTGCGCTCTTCGAGCGATCCCCAGAGTTCCAGCGGGTGAAGCAGGGAAACGTCGAGGGGGATGCCGAGGCGGGCGATGAGGCGGAAGAGGCGATCGAAGTCTGCGGCGGAGAGCAAGCCGCGGGTCCGTGCGAGAAGCGAGGAGAAGACGATATCGAGCAGGACCGCCTCGCCATGCAGGAGGCGGGTTTCGTTGCGGGTTTCGAGTCCGTAACTGAACGTGTGACCGAAGTCCACTTTGCGGGCGAGGTCGTCCTCGAAGAGGTTCGGTTCGAGTTCTTCGAGCATGCCTGTGATGGCAAGGTCGAGGAGCGCGCCGCCCATCTCGTTTTGGAAGTGCGCTTCGACGCTTTGGACGCCATGATTTTCGAGCAGGGCGAAGAGGCGGGCGTCTTTGATGACCGCAAGTTTGATGATCTCCGCCACGCCGTTGAGCAGATGGCGGCGCGGCAGCGTTTTGAGGAACGCCTTGTCGAGCAAGACCCGCAGGGGCGGTTCGAACGAGCCGAGGCGATTCTTGCGCCCGTTGAAGTTGACGCCGGTCTTGACGCCGATGGAGGCATCCACGTAGCCCATCAGGGTGGTTGGGATTTTGATGTGCGGGACGCTGCGGCGGTAAGTGCTGGCGAGGAAGCCCACCACGTCGGTGAGGACGCCGCCGCCAATGGCAAGGATGGGTTCGTCGCGGCGGTGGATGGGGAAGGCATCCAATTCACGGGCAAGGGATTGGTAGAACTCGATGGTTTTGTTTTCCTCGCCGCCGGGGAAGGAGACGATTTTCGCCGTCACGCCATGGTAGAGGAAGTAACGGCGGATTTCTGCGCCGAAGAATCTTTCCACGTTCGCATCCACCACCACGAAGCGGCGGGCGCTTCCGCGCGCATCTGGAAACAACAGGTCGGTGTTGTGCGGGTGAAAGAGATTGGGCGAGTTGAGAATCTCGTAGCGGATGGGGCGCTGGTGGTTGACGCGCCAGACTTGCTGTTCGTGCATCATACGACCGTCCGCCAGTTTGCCTTTGCGTCCAGCACGCGGCGCGCGAGTTCCTGGGCGAGTTCAAGGCTGTGATTTTTGTAGTTGCCGCACTGCTGGATGTTGGCATACGGCACTTCGCCGGCGACCAGAATGTCGTTGAGGATGGCTTCGTAGGCGCTGAGAATTTTTTCGGCGCGTCCCTCGTTGTAGAGGATGAGGTAGAAGCCGGTCTGGCAGCCCATCAAACCGACGGAAATAAAGTTTTCCTTCATGTACTTTTGAAAGCCCCACAGCAGGAAATGCTCGAAGGAGTGCATTTCGGTGGTGGATAAAAATTCCACATTGGGGCGGTTGATGCGCAAATCCACCGCGAAGACCACGTCGCCTTTGGGTCCTTCGGTGAACGAGCGCAGTTTGACGTGCGGGGCTTTGAGCAGACGGTGATCGAGTTCGCCGACCGTGTCCTTCTGCCAGCCGAGTTGTTCGACGTTAATCATGCAGGTACTCCTTTGGCGCGCAAGAGCGCCCTGCCCGGAAGAGGGGCAGGCTCGTTCCTGCGGAACAAAATTAAACGAATTGAGACAAATGCCTGAAACTGTCGTTCAGGGCTTTTTGCCAGGATTGAACGTGATGATAGAGTTCCACCGAGGCGTAACCCGAAAAGCCGTTGTCGGTCAGCGCCTTGAAACTGGAGGCGAAATCGAGCGTACCTTCGCCCGGAATTTCGTGAAAGTGGACGATGCCCGTCAGCGTGTTGGCAACCATCTTGTCCAAAAGCGGTTTGCCTTCGCCGCTTTGAGGAGAGCGCAGGTAGGCAACGATGGGTTTGGCGCGCTCCAGCACATCGTAACTCAAGCCGGGAACGGAAATGAGATAGACGAAAATTTCGTTGTCGAAGGGCGTTGCGCCTGCGTAGAGACGGTTATAGTCCACGTGACGCGCCGCCGCGCGGACGCCAGCCCCTTCGAGAATCTGCGCGATCTCTTTTTCACGCGCTGCCGTCACAGGCTGGTCGTAAAAGTACATGGGGCGCTCGCGGTCCACCAGCAGGTATTCGGCAGCGTCGGGGAAGTAAATCAGGTAGCGGGCAAAATCCAGGTCCATCGTCAGGGTTTCCGACCTCTTGACGAGTTTCAGGTTGCAGCCTTCGCGCGCGTCCGAAATGTGCATGTAGCGCGTGTAGGGCGCGGCGCGTCCCAGCGCGCTGACGTAATCCACCTCCGAGCAGTAGGCATGGATGATGTCCACATGCAGGGCAAATTTGGGCGAATTGATTTCCCGCACCAGCGAGAGTCCCTGCTCCATCGTTTCGATGTACATGCCGGGCTCAGGCTCGATCAAGAGCGTAATATCCTCATCGTCGCGAATGGCGCGCAGACATTGATGGATGCTGTCCACGAGAAGTTCGCGCGGATTCACCGACGGGTTGGAAACATGCTCATCGCGGATGAAGCCGCTCCCGAACGTGACGAGATTGACCCCCAACTGACGCGCCACCTCCACCCCGCGCCGCACCAGTCCGATGCGGCGTTTGCGTCCCGCCAGATCGGGGCTCATCAGCGAGGGTTCGTGCGGGCGCTGAGGCGTGAAGAAATGCGAAGCGGTCGCCACACAGGCGGCTTTCACGCGCGTCTGCTGTAATTTGCGCCGCACATTGGCAATGTCTTCATCGGTGATGTCGAAGGGGTTGAATTGATCGCGGTGGAACGAAATTTCGATGCCGGCGTAGCCCGCCTGATCCACCGCATCAATGGCGTCCAGGAATTTCAGATTGGTCAGCCCAAAGGTGCTGTAACTGAGTTGAATCATACTCTCTCTCCAAAAACTCAAAACTGCCGCAAATGGGCGAGTTGGCGTGTGGCAGGGGGGTATTATATGCCAATTACAGGTTCTGGAAAGTCAACCCGCCGTATCTATTATGGCTTTCTCAAGTTGCCTTTATGACCGCCTGCTCTGGTTTTTTTTGCATCGAATTACGCGAATTACACAAAAATTGGGTTCATTCGCG
>DAOUBY010000154.1:0-24114 GCA_034432325.1 Anaerolineales bacterium | reverse complement strand
ATCACGAAAACCCTGCGTAACTTGCGCTCTCTAGCGCAAATTCGGCGGTAGAGACCGCCAAATACGCGCTTTCGTGAAGTACTGACTTTGTTTTATCGGAGGGGCAAATTCCAATCTTTAGCCACGGATTTCACGAATTCGCGCGGATTTTTCTACAAATTTGTGAAAATCAGTGGTTCTCCCGTAAATAACGGGAAAGAGCCCAACCACGAAAGACACGAAGTACACAAAGGAATTCCAAAAGGCGCTATTCAGAATCTTGAAATTCGATGCAAGATGATCTAAAAAACTTCGTGGTCTTTGTGTTCTTCGTGGTAAGAAAAGGTTTTTTCAGTGCAGTCATCTCTTGCATCAGTCAGCCGGCGTTAGAGCGTATTGTGCGCTCCCTGGCGCACTTTCGCAAGAGGTCTAATAACTGCCTCTTTCCCGACCTGAAAGCGGATTCCCCTCAACGAACCTTTTTCACCAGATAGAGTTCCCCCCTCTCGAAGCCGCGGCTGAGATAGTATCGCCGCGTCCCCACCGCCGCAATGACCGCCATCCGCTCGAACCCGTTTGCCTTTGCCACCCGCTCCGCCTCCTCCAGCAGGCGCGTTCCCAGCCCGGCGTGCTGCGCCGCGCCTTCCTTTTCCGCGCCCACCGGCAGCGACTGCCCGTATACATGCACCTCGCGGATCAGCGCCGCGCCTTCCAGGTCGGCGATGCCGGTGCGAGGCGAGGCGCTGCCCGGCAGGGAGAGACGCACAAACCCCGCCAGTTTGTCATCGGGCGTGACGAATGAGATGAAATGCTCCTCCGCCGCGCCCGCCCGGTAGGTGAGGTCGTCCAGTTTCAACAGTTCGGGGTGAACCGGCTTGCCCTTCACCTCGCGGCAGCGCACACACTGACATTGCGTTCCGCGCCGCCGCATTTCATCCTGCACATCCTGCCGCAGGCTGGTGCGGCGGTTGCCCTCCACCACGTTGGTGGAGGGAATGTCGCGGATGACGCGGTTGACGCGGCAATAGCGCGGGATGGTCGGTTTGATGTCGGCGAGCAGGTCAATCAATTCCTGTGTGGTGTACGGCTGGAACTCGCCTCTCTGCCAGTATTCGTACAGCTCGGCGTTTGCCAGCAGTTGGTTGGGATAGATTTTGATTTCATCCGGGCAAAAGTCCGTCCACAGGCGGGCGAAATCCTCGCGGTCCGACCGGGGGGTGGCGCCCAGCAGGTTGGGCATCCAGTGCAGGACGATTTTGAATCCCGCCGCGCGGAGCAGGGCAACCGCCCGGCGCGTACATTCCACATCGTGACCGCGCTTGTTGAGTTGGAGGATGCGGTCGTCGAGGCTTTGCGCGCCCATCTGCACCTTGGTCACGCCCAAATGCCGCAGCCAGCGGATTTCATCGGGCGTAATCTCGTCCGGGCGCGTTTCGATGACCAGCCCCACGTTGCGGTGCGGGGCGGTTTCGTTGCGCGCATGGTCTTGCTCCAATTCGCCGCTTTCCACTTTGTATTCTCCCGCCGTGAGAGGAGCAGGGGGGAGGGAAACGTTCATCGCATCGAAACAGCGCTTGACGAACCACTCCTGATAATCGCGCCGGTACGACGACCACGTTCCGCCGAGGATGAGCAGTTCGATTTTATCGGTGGGATGCCCCAAACTCTGCAACTGTTCGATGCGCGAGCGCACCTGCGCGTATGGGTCGAACTGATGCTCCACCGCGCGCATGGCGCCGGGCTCGTCGGGCAGGTACGACTTGGGCATGCGCACATCGGTGGGGCAGAAGATGCATTTGCCGGGGCAGGGATAAGGCTTGGTCAGCACCGTGACGGTGGTCACGCCGGAGAGCGTGCGCATGGGCTTCATGCGAATGCGCTCGAGCAGGCGCGGGTCTGCCTCCATCTCTCCCGCCGCCACCATCTCGTGATAAAGCGTCACCAGCATGGACTTGTTGAGGTACCCGCCGCCGGGGAGCGGATGACTGCGCAGGGTGCGCGTCACATCGCGCCCGCGCCGGATTTCCTCCAGCACGGCGCGCGCCAATTCCTTTTTATCGGGGGTGAGGAGATGAGTCTCTCTCCAGAGTTCTCGCCGTTCGGGGTGCATGGTGAGCGGATTATACCCGTTATGCTGCGGGCATTCGTCAGCCGACGTTAGAGAACGTCTCTTACGCAAAGGCGTATGGCGCTCTCTCTAGCGTACTTATTATATAATCGCTGCATGGATTCTGCCGCTGCCGCGCGCCTCCTCGAACTCAACCGCGAGTTTTACACCCGCTTTGGCGGCTCTTTTTCCGCCACCCGCCAGCGGATTCAGCCCGGCGTGCGCCGCGTGCTGGAAATGCTCAAAGGAGATGAAAACATTCTGGATTTGGGATGCGGCAACGGATGGTTTGCCCGCGAACTGGCAAAGCGCGGTCACCGCGGCTCGTATCTGGGCGTGGACTTCAGCCTGCCTCTGCTTCGAGAAGCGGAATCCTACGCTGGGGGCTTTTCCGCCCGATTCATGGAAGTTGATTTGAGTCAATTATCAGTGAGCAGTGAGCAGTTATCAGTCATCAGTGAGCGGTTATCAGTGAGCAGTGATCAATGGTCGCTGGTGACTGCCTTTGCCGTGCTTCATCACATCCCCTCGCGTGAATTGAGGCTGGAGATTGTGCGGGCGGTTCATTCCCTGCTCCCGCCCGGCGGGATGTTCATCCATTCGAACTGGCAGTTTTTGAACAGCGAAAAACTCAGGGCGAGGATTCAGCCCTGGGAGGCGGCGGCAATTTCCAGGTCGGAGGTGGAGGCGGGGGATTATCTGCTCGACTGGCGGAGCGGGGGGAAGGGGCTGCGTTACGTCCATCACTTCAGCGAGGCGGAATTGAAAGAACTGGCGGAGGCAGGCGGGTTTGCGGTGGAAGAGACGTTTTATTCGGATGGCGAGACGGGGAATTTGGGGTTGTACCAGGTCTGGCGGGCGGTTAGAAACTGACGGCGACGCAGTTGCGCCCCTTGTGTTTGGCGATGTACATCGCCTGGTCGGCGCGGGCGAGCAGGCTTTCGAGGTCGGGGGTGGTGGGACCTTGCTCGGCGATGCCGATGCTGATGGTGACCTTCAGGTTTTTGCCGTCCACGGGAATCACCTGGTTTTCCACAGCCTTTCTCAGCCGTTCTGCCACGTTTCGGGCGGTTTCGGCGTTGATTTCCACGAACAAGCCGGCGAATTCCTCGCCGCCATATCTGCCCAGCGGGTCGGCTTCGCGCACTTCTTTGCGGAAGAGGCTGGCGATGGCGCGCAGCACTTCGTCGCCGGCGGCGTGACCGTAGGTGTCGTTGATGGTTTTGAAGTGGTCCACGTCGAAGATCATGGCGGAGAGGGAGCGTTTGTAGCGGCGGGCGCGTTCGAATTCGCGTTTGGCGATTTCCATGAAGTGGCGGCGGTTGTAGAGCCCGGTCAGCCCGTCGGTGATTGCCAGACGCTGGGTTTCGTCGAACAGGCGGGCGTTTTCGATGGCGACTGCCACCTGGTCGGCAAAGGCGCTGACGAGTTCGATGTTGTCGTCGGTGAAGTGGAAGGGTTCGACGCTGTCAATTGCCAGCAAACCGATGAGTTGGTCGCGCACGATGAGCGGCACTCCCAGCCAGGAGCGGATGTGGTCGTGAGGCGGCTTGTTGAAGGCGGCAAAGTGTTTGTTTGCTTCATGCAGGATGTACGGTTTGCGCGTTTCGATGACTACGCTGTTGGGGTTGTCGCCCGGCACGGGAAAGCGGATGCCGATGACCGGCGCCTTGAAGCCCTCGCCGCCGATGATTTCCAGTTGTCCGTCGCGCAGTAATTGGACGGAGGCGCTGTCGTAGGGCAGGACGTGGGCAAGCTGCTGGAGGATGCGTGTGGTCGCTTCCTGCAGGTCGAGCGTTTCTGCCACCGCTGCGCCGGCTTTGCGCAGGGTTTCGGCTTCTTCGGCGCGGCGGCGGGCTTGTTCCACCGCCTGAAGTTTGGCAACCGCCAGCGCCACCAGGTTCGCCGCCTGCTCGCTGATGATGACCTCGTCTTGCGTGAAGCGGCGCGGCTGGGAGGAGCCGAGCAAGACTGCGCCGAGTCTTTTTTCGTTTGCAATCAAGGGGATCGCCATCATCGAAACGGTGGGGAACTGTTCTGCGATGCGCAGGCTGAGGTGCGGCGTGTTTCTGACATCTTCAATTGTCAGGGTGCGCCCCGTTTCCAGCACGGAGGCGGTGAGCGTCTTTTCGCCGGGCAGGAAGCGCACGCCGCGATAGGTGTCGCGCATGGGTCCGTACGCCGCAAGCGGGACGACTTCCTTGCGCTCTTCGTCCCACAGGGCGAGGAAGCAGTTGTCGGCGCGGATGAGATAGCCCAGGTTATCCACCAAGAATTGCGCCATGTCTTGCAGGTCATCCTTGCTGAGGGCGGCGCGCAGAATTTCCTGCAGAAGGTTCAGGGTTTGCTGGCGTTTGAGGAGGTTGGTTTGAATCGCCTGGCGGCTGAGCGCCGCGCCGAAGATGTCTGCGGCGGTGCGCAGGGCTTCCAGTTCGGAGGCGCTCCAGAGCCGTTCGTGACGGCATTCGTCGAAGCCGATGAAGCCCCACAGGGTATCTTCGGTGAAGATGGGCATGACGGCAAGCGATAAAATGTCCTGCTCGGCGAGCAGGTTTTTTTCGGAGGCGGGGAAGTCTTCGATCCGCCCGGCGATGTAGTTGCCTTGGACGAGAATCTCCTCCCAGCGAGCGAAGCCGGCTTCGCGCCATGCCAGGTTTTGCAGAGCGGGGTTGTCAATTTGCGGCGGGATGCCTTCGTCCACCCATTCGTACCGCTGGCTGACGAGGGGTTCGCCCGCTTCGGAGAGATGGCGTTCAAAGATGTATGCGCGGCTTGCCCTGGCGGCTTTGCCCAGCCGCTCCAGCGCTGTCATCACGTTTTCTTCCCGCAGGGAGGCTTTGAGGAACAACTCGGAAACGTCGCTGACGGCGCGCAGGATGGCGTCGCGTCGCAGCAGGGCGGCTTCGGCGGCGGTTTTCTCGCGCAGGAGGGTTGCCATGCGCCCCACAATGATGGCGAGAAGAAACAGAATAACATTCCCAATCAGATACCCTTCCCCCTCGAACAGAGCGCCTGCCGAGCGGTCGAACACCAGCAGGGAGGCGATGTTAGCAAGGATGGAGAGCAGGGTGGTGATGACGCCGCCCCGAACGCCGAAGTACCAACTTCCTGCAACAATGGGAATCACCGCCAGAGCAGTGACCGCCATGCCGATGTCATGATGAAATGAAGTAAAAACGCCCACATACAAAGCAAAAGAGAACGCCACAACGGCTAGGCGGACGGTTCGACCGGCAGGGGCGAGAAGCCTTTGAGATAACATTCAGTGATATTTTATGGATTTGCCTGACAATAAATGTTGCAGATTATGGACAGTTTGACTATCTGTTTTGAAAGCAGTTGCCGCCTGAATCTCAGGCGGCTTTGACGTGATTGGGGTTCATGAGGTACATCCACCAGTTGTTGTAGATGCCGTTTTTGCGTCCCTTCGTTTTGGGGAAGTGACTCATCCACCAGACGTGATGTTTGCGGATGTCGCCTTTGCCCCATTCTTCGGCGGTCACCCGGCGGATGAATTCGCCGCCTTTGAATTCGGGGAAGTTGTACAGCCAGTCGTCGCATTCGCTTGGCACCGGGCGGGGGTTGTTCCAGTCGTAGTCGCGCTCGCTGTTTGGGGCAAAGTGGACGTTTCCGCAGGCGGCTTGGCCGGGGTGGGTGAGGTCGTAACGGATGAAGCGCTTCCACAGGTTTTGGTCTTCGGGCGTTTTTTCGAAGACTTTTTCCATGATGGATTCGGCGCGATGACCCATGTTTTCGAGCATTTCGCCCACGCCGCGCTCGAGAGAGAAGCCCATGATGACGAATCGCCGCCCGGCGGCTTCGGTGCGCGGAAGAGGCGGGGCGTTGCACCAGAAGGCGCCCGGTCCGCCCATGACGGATTCGTAGAAGCCGGCGTGAGGGAAGTTGAAGAGCCACACCTCGTCAATCTCGCCCTTTGCCACCCGCTCGAGAATGCGGAACTGCTTGAGGATGGCGTGATAATCCGCCTCCTGCGGGAGGTAGGGACGCGCCGCGCCGCGCATCACGTTGAGGTAGGTTTGGGCGTCGTATTTGTAGCCGTCCACTTTGGGAGGGAAGTCGTTCACGTCGAGCCGTTCGATGATGCGGTAGCGGGCGAGTTCGCCGCTGGCAAGCAGAATGTCGGACATGAATCCCTGGGCAAGGTCTTCGACGCGGTTCCAGCGCATGACCTCGGAGAGTTTTTTGCCGGCCGCTTTGTCCACCAGCGGGTCGTAGACGATGATGAGGGTTTTGATGGTCGTTGTCAGGGTAGGGTGGGTTGGGGCGTCGGGGACAGCAACCGGCGGGGGCGGAGGCGGGGGTGTCCGTTTTTTGAAGAGGCGGCTGAGGCAGGCGAGGAGGTCCATGAGGGGTGTCTAAAGTCAAAGGTCGAATTTCTTTTGGCGGCGCGGCATTTTGGGCTGCGGCTTGAAAGTTGCGCTACGGGATGTTGACGGCGAAGTAGACCTGGTTGCCGATGGCGAGGTAGAGGACGTAGTTGGGGCTGATTGTCATGGCGCTGGCGGGTCCCGTCTGGAAGGGGCTGGCTTTGCCGGCGTAGCCGCTGATCTGGTTTTGCAGTTCGAGCGAACGCGGGGTGAGGCGGAAGACGCTGCGGTTTTCGGCGTCGAGCAAAAGGACGACGGGGGTGGGCGGGTTGGTGAGCGCCATTTGGGTGAAGTGCGCCTGGGCGAAGATGTCCATGTCGCGGTGGGCGGGGAAGTTGTCAATGCGGGGGGCTGGGTCTATGCAGCGGGTGGGGACTTCGGCGAGGCGGCTGTAGGCGCAGGTGGAGAGGTGACCGTCGGCGTGGAGCAGGTAGAGGTCGTCGCCGCTGACGGCGAGGTCTATGGCGGTGGAGATGTCGGGGATTTGGTTGCCGAAGAAGAAGTAGGGCGGATCGTTGAAGGCGCTGCTTTTGCCGCGATAGACCCACACGGAGCGGGTTTCGGCGTCGAGGATGTAGAGGTTGTCGCTGTCCAGCGTGAAGGCGGTGATGCGCCCCCAGTTGAGGTTGGGGAGCGAGGGCAGGCGCGAGGCGCGCGGGACCTGCCCCGGCGTGCAGTAGATGAGCGTTCCGCCGCTGTCAATGCCGAGGACGCTCGCGCCAAAGGCGTTGGCTTTGGGCAGGGCGAGGATGTCCACAATCGTGCCGACCTGAATGCCGCCATGCGTGCCGGGCTGACAGTTGAAGGCGGCATCGTATTCCAGGCTTCGTCCGTTGAAGGCGGCGTGCAGGATGGCGCCGCTTTCGGCGTTGAGCATGTACAGGTCGCTTTCGCTTGCCGCCATGCGGCTGATTTGCACCGCGCCGCCCAGCCCGTTGCTGAAGGCGGGGATGAATTCGATGCGGATGACGCCCATCAGGCTGTCGAGTTTTGTCTGGGTTTCGTTGCGCAGGATGCGGATTTCGTCGGTTTCGCGGTATTGTTCCGCCTGGTTGACCCGTTCCAGCACGCGCAGATAGGCGTCGCGCTGACGGACGGGGTCGGTTTCGCTGGACGCCTGGGCGTTTTCCACGAGCGCGCGCTGGTACAGTTCACGGTAGGTTTCGTTGAGTCCGTAGCTGCTATAGACGAGCCACGCCACCACCGAAACCGCGAGCGGGATGAAGACCGCCATGAAGACCATGAGATAGTTGGGGATGACCAGCGGCTGGGAGGATTCGGCGCCCGGCAGAAGCTTGGGGATGAAGTTGCGCAGAAAATCGCCGATCCGTTCGTTCAGACGCCGCCCGCTCCTGATTCCCCCAACAACAACTTTTGCCATCTGACGCGCCGCCTCGGCGTGCGCGTCGGGCTTTGCCGGCGGGAAGAGGCGGAAGCGCGGTTGTTTGAGTTCTTCCTCCGGCGCGGCTTCGTCCTCTTCGAGGGGCTGCGTTTCGAGCGGGGTGGCTGCGGGCTTGAGGCGCGGAATGGACGGCGGGAAGTTGCGCGCCGGGCTGTCTGCGGCTGGCGCAAGTGCGGGGGTCTCTTCGGCGCGCGGCGGGATGGCGTAGGCGGAAGGCTGGACAAAGTGCGCGCCCAAATCTGCCAGGGCGTCCAGTTCCTCCTCGGTGATGACGGGATGCGAGGAGGTCGCCTCGTCCGTTTGGGGCGGAGGGGGAGGCGGGGCTTCAGCGTGGATCGGCTCTCGAATGGCGGGAGCAGGCTCAGGCTGGGAATGCGAGGCGCGTACTTCGGGGCGCAAAATGGTGATGACGCCGCGCCCGGGCTGCGGCTGGAGGAGCGCCGCATGCAGGTCGCTTTTGGTGAAGGTCAACTTGCGGTAACTTGCCTCCAGCGAGGCGGGCGGGCGCTCGTAGAGCAGGTCGGCTTCCCAATCTTTGGGGAATTTTCCGCACAGCGCAATCAGGTCGCCGGGCTTGAACTCGATTTGCGAAAAATGCGTCTGCGCGCTCTGGCTCGAACCAAGCCCTCTGCCAGAGAGCGCCGGCTCGTGAATGTGACGCTGACCGCCCTCCGTCACCCACACCACATGAACGGGACCGCTGAGCGAGAGCGTGCAAAGGTTCTCGCGCACCGCCGCGAGGATGAGCGAACCGAGCGCATATTGCCCGCGTCCGCTGGTCGAAAGGTTGCGTTCGAGCAGCGCCGCGTTGACGGCTTCGCTCACGCGGCGCATGGCGAAGGTCAGCGAGCCGTGAGTCTGGTAGAACAAATCCGCCGCGCGGCGGACGAGTTCGCTCACCTCGGCTGCCGAAAAATCGGCGTTGCCCGAAAGCATGAGATAAACCACCAGGCTGTCCCGCTCACGTCCGCGGGCGGGTTTGCGTGGAGGCGCCACAGCCAGCAGACCGGGCAAGTCGGGGAATGCCTGTCCGTTTTGACGATGGATGGGGAGAATGGTTAAGTCAAAAGTTGTCACGGCGTAAGAACATCGAGAAACTTGCCATCATTATACTGGTAAAATTTAAGTATGGCGCGGGGGCATGGCGGATACCTTCATCCCGCTGTGCCCCCTAATCTTGCCAAAGACACGCACATGGAATTCAAACGACACAACGACTTTTCAGAAATTGACCCCGCCGCATGGAACGCGCTGGTCGAACAAAGCATTGCCGACACGCCCTTCTCGCGCTACGAATATCTCAGCGAATGGTGGAAGACCCTTGGCGGAGGCGAATGGAAGAACCCTCAACTGGTGCTGGTCTCTGCCAGCGAAGGCGGCAGCCTGCTGGGCATTGCCCCGCTTTTCCTTCACGAGTACGATGGGCAGCAGGCGCTTCTGCTCGTGGGCAGTATCGAAATCTCCGATTACCTGGACTTGATCGTCCGTGAAGCGGACCTGCCGCGATTCCTCTCCGCTCTGCTGGATTTTCTCGCTTCATCCCTGCCCGAAGCCTGGTCTGCCCTCGATTGGTACAACCTCCCCGACGCCTCTCCCACCCTGCCTGCGCTCAAGGCGGAGGCGGAAAAGCGCGGCTGGGTTTACCGGGAGGAGGTGTACCGTCCCACCCCGCGCATTTCGCTGAACGGCTCGTTCGAGGAATATCTCTCCCGCATCGAAAAGAAACAGCGGCACGAAATCCGCCGCAAGATGCGCCGCGCCGCCGAAAGCGGACGAGTCCGCTTTTATGTGGTGGACAAGAGCGCCGACATCGAACCCGAACTGGAGTCCTTCTTCCATTTGATGGTGCAGGAGCCAAACAAAGCCATGTTCCTGCGCGATGTCATGCGCGACCAGATGTCGCGTTCCATCCGCGCCGCGCACGAATACGGCTATCTCTGGCTCGGCTTCCTCGAGGTGGACGGCGTCAAAGCAGCCGCCTCGCTCAACTTCGACTACAAAAACAAACTGTGGGGCTACAACTCCGGCGTCAGCCGCGACTTCATGGAACTTTCCCCCGGCTGGGTTCTGCTCGCCCACACCATTCAATGGTGCTGTGAAAACGGACGTTACGAATTCGATTTCATGCGCGGCGACGAGGAGTACAAGTATCGCTTTGGCGGGGTGAACCGCTATGTCATGCGGGCAAGGGTGATGCGTTGATACTTTAATGGCATTCTTACGGATTCGGAGTATCATTCGAGCATCGGAGGCGCTATGCAAAAAGATTACACCAATGAAATTCTGGAGTTGATCCGCCGCACGTCATCCAGCCTGCCGAAGGATGTGGAAGACCGCTTGCGGGCATCTGTCGAAAAAGAAGCACCGGGTTCGGCGGCGCGTAAGGCGCTGGAAACCATCATGAAGAACATCGAGCTGGCGCGCGCCAATTCGACGCCGATTTGTCAGGATACAGGTACGCCGATTTTCTACGTTCACTATCCCGAGGGGATGAGCACGCGAAAACTCAAAGAGCAGATTCGCTCTGCGATGGCGGAGGCAACCAAACGGTCCTATATGCGACCGAACGCCGTGGACGCCATCTACGACAAGAACTCCGGCAACAACCTCGGCGGCGATGACTTCCCGTACATCCATTTCGAAGAGGTGGACGCCGACCAGCCGCTGGTCATCGAGTTGATGCTCAAAGGCGGCGGGTGCGAGAATGTCGGCGCGCAATATTCCCTGCCCGATAACAAACTCGGCGCCGGGCGCGACTTGGCGGGCGTCCGCAAGGTGGTGCTGGATGCGGTGCAAAAGGCGCAGGGGAAGGGCTGCGCGCCGGGCATTTTGGGTGTGTCCATTGGCGGCGATAGAGGCTCGTCGTATATCAAGTCGAAGGAAGTATTGTTCAGCGAGATCGGCACGCGCAACCCCGACCCGAAGATTGCAGAACTGGAGGAGCGGTTGACGAAGGAAGCCAATCAACTGGGCATCGGTCCGATGGGTTTTGGCGGTCAGACCACCGTGCTGGATACGAAGATCACCGGCATGCACCGCCTGCCCGCTTCGTATTTTGTCTCGGTCTCCTACATGTGCTGGGCATACCGCCGCCGCAAAATGACGGTAAAGGGCGATCAGGTCGAATACGATTAACATGTCATTGCGAGGGCAGCGCTTTGCGCCCGAAGCAACGACATGTGAAGGAGAGAAAACATGCGTGAAATCACCATTCCCATCAGCGATGAAGTCATCCTCAGTTTGCACGCCGGCGACCCGGTGGAGTTGAGCGGGGTCATGCTCACGGCGCGCGACGCCGCCCACAAGTGGATGGTCGAAACGTTCATCAAGAAGACCCGCGAACCGCAGGGCGATGACCTGCAGGTGTATGAAGAAATCAAAAAACATTTGAATCAGGGCGTTCTGTATCACTGCGGACCGGTCGTCTCCGGGCTGGATACGAAGGAATACAAATTCGTCGCCGCCGGTCCCACCACCTCCGCGCGCGAGGAACCGTACCAGGCGGATGTGATGCGGCATTTCAACATCAAGGGCGTGATTGGCAAAGGCGGCATGGGCGCCAAGACCCTGCAAGGCTGCGTGGATACGCCCGGCGTATATTTTCATGCCGTCGGCGGCGCGGCGGCTTTTTTGGCGCAGACCGTCAAAAAGGTGCTGGGAGTTTACAAACTGGAGGAGTTCGGCGTCCCCGAAGCGATGTGGGTGATCGAGGTGGAGAAATTTCCCGTCGTGGTCACCATGGACGCCCACGGCGTAAGCCAGCATTCCACTTTGGATGAACGTTCACGAAAGGTGCTGGACGAACTGCTGGCAGAGCCGTTCTAGCCGGAAGGTTGGTAAACAGGAGCGATGCGCACGCACCGCTCCTGTTTTTTTACCCCGAATTACCGTTACAATTATGCTCATCCCATGGATCAACTTCTTCAACTCTTCTGGATATTCCTCAAGGTCAACCTGCTCAGCACTTCGGGACCGGCTTCGGTCGGTTTGCTCTACCATGAAACGGTGGGCAAACTGGTCACGGAGGGGCAGTTCGTGCAGGCGGTGGGGCTTTCCTCCGTCCTGCCGGGCAGCGACGCCTTGCAGCTCGCCATGTACATCGGCTATGCGGTGGCAGGCATTCCGGGCGGCTTTGTGGCATTGATTGCCTCCATTCTGCCGCCGACCGTCATCATCCTTGGCGTGACGATGATTCTCTATCGTTTGCGCCGTCAGGCGTGGATCAGCAATTTCGTGGATGGACTTGCCCCCGCCATTTCGGTGCTCATGCTCTTCACCGCATGGAAGATCTTCGAAAAAGGCGGCTCCAGCGGCTGGGAAGCATGGGCAATCGGCATCGTCAGCCTGATTGCCATGGCGACCGAAAAAATTCCCGAGCGGATCGTCATCCTTATTGCAGGGGTGATTGGGGCGCTGTTTCTTTCATGAACCCTCCGAAGTTTTCCGTCTGGCTGAGGCTGTTGTGGATGTTCCTCAAGGTGAACGTCCTCTCGCCTTCGGGACCCGCTTCCATAGGTTTGCTGTACAAGGAAGCGGTCGGCAAAATCATGACCGAGGAACGCTTCGTGGAAGCCGTCGGCTTTTCGAACTTTCTGCCGGGCAGCGAGGCGCTCAAACTCGCCATGTTCGTCGGCTTTGCGGCGGGCGGGGTGCCGGGCGTCTTCACCGCCCTGCTGGGGGCAATCATTCCGCCAACCCTGCTGATGTTGATCGTATCTGTCATTCTGCAAAGGCTTCAGCATGAAAACTGGCTGGAGGGCTTTGTTGGGGGGATGAGCCCGGCGGTGGCGGCGTTGATTGTGGTCGTTGCCTTTCAATTGTTCCGCGCGAGTTCGAGGAAGAAGGTGGACCGGCGCGTCTTGTTGATTGCCGTCTTGAGCGCGGCGGCGTTCTGGCTTGAAGTTCCCTCGCCTGTGGTCTTGATCGGCGCGGGGATTTTGGGAATCATCCTGTTTGGACGGAGAAAACCGTAATGCCCGAAGTCTTGATTGCAACCAACGGCTACAAGGAAACGCGCCGCGCCATCGAATATGGCGTCTGGCTTGCGAAACACATGGGGATGAAAATCACGCTTCTGGGCGTGACCGAGAGGCTGAGTCCTGCCGCGATAGACGACCACCACCCTTTGGAGGACATCTTCGAGGAAGCCGTCGGGTTGTTTCGGGAACGGGGTGTGGAGTACAGCCTCGAGGTCCAGAATGGAGAGGCGGAAGAGGTCATCCCGCAGAAGGCGAACCGCGGCGATTACATCACCGTGGTCAGCCCGCTGGGGCGTCCGCCCATCCGCCGCTGGCTGACGGGGCGTTCCATCCGCCCGTTGATGGAGAGAATCAAAACGCCCATCCTGTATGTGCCGCAGATGCGTTTGCCGCTGAAGAAGATGCTGGTGAGCATTGGCGGTTTGGAGTACATCGAATCGGCGGAGAGCCTTGCCTTTCAGATTGCCGCCGCCTGTCAGGCGGAAGTGGCGATTTTGCATGTCGTTCCACCGGCAGATTTGGATTATCCCAGCGCGCGCGAGGTGTGGAAACATGCCGATGATTTGATCGAGACGGATACCCTGCCGGGGCGCAGTCTGCGCAAGGGGCTGGAACTGGCGCGGCAGGCGGGGCTGACCGCGCACGCTGTGACGCGCAAAGGCGATGTGGTGGAACAGATTTTGGCGGAAATCAAGGAGGGGGATTACGATATGGCGTGCATGGGGTCGCCGTACAGCGCCCATTCGCTGCGGCAGTTGTATGCCCCCAATGTCACTGCCGATGTGGCGGAGGTGGCGCCCTGCCCTGTGTTGACGGCGAGGTATAAGCCTGTAGGACGAGATTGATCTCGTCCGCGATGAACAAAGCCAATTACCTTTCCAGTGCGTTGAAGAACGCGCCCCGCGCAAAATTTTGCGTAAGTCCTAAAGATAAATCTTGCCTACAAGCCCGGCGTGTATTTTTGTTCCCACTCGACGATGGCGGCGCGGATGGCGGCTTTGACTGCTTCGTCGGGGACTGCATCCACCCCTTCGTATTTGTTGACGCCGACATAAACCAGAACTCCGCCCGTGACGGATTCCATGAGGATGATGCCGGGCGAGGCGAGAGGTGTGCCGGCGATGCGCGTTTGAAGTATGGCGTTGACCTGTTCCACGATGCTGGTGGGGGCGGGTTGCGGCTCAGCCGCTTTTTTGCCGGGCGCCGGTTTGGAGATGGGCGCGGGGCTGGAAGGCCGGGGGGCTGGCGCGGGCGGTGATGAAGTTATGGGGATGGAAACAGGCGCGGGCGGGGGAGGAGGCGCAGGCGTTGCGGCGGGTTTCCCCTCCAGCCAGGGGCGGATGGCGTTCAGCAGTCCGATCAGACGTTTACGCTGCGGGGGGGTGATGTTGGAGGCGTCCACGCGCACGCCGTCCAGTTCGAGGGTGAGCGCGCCGTTTTCATTTTTGAGGCGCAGGAGGCTGGGGTCGGCGGGGGCGGCGGTGATTTTTTCGCGTTCCTCGGCGAGCCGTTTTTCCGCGGCTTGAATGGCGGCGCGGGCGGAGTCTTCGGCTTGTTTGATTTTTTTGGAAGTGCGCAGGTTGGAATCGAAAAAGCCGATTGCCCAGCCGGCAATCAGGGCGAGAAGCGGAATCAGAATGGGAGCCAGGTTCAAGCCTTCTTGCATGCCTACCTCGGTTGACAATGGGGGCAAAAATGCGTGCCGCGCTGACCGACTGTGATCCGCTCGATGGTCGTTCCGCAGACTTTGCAGGGTTCGCCTTCACGGTCGTACACGCGGAAGTGGTTTTGGAATTCGCCGCCGCGATAGACCCAGTCTATGGATGCGCCGTTGCGGCGGATGCCTTCGCGCAGGACGCGGCGGATCGCTTCGCGCAGCGCCCGAGCCTCTTTCTTCGATACCGAATCCGACGGTCTCAGCGGATGCAGTTTTGCGCGGTGGAGCGCCTCGTCGGTGTAGATGTTGCCGAGCCCGGCGAGGAAGGTTTGGTCGAGCAGCAGGGGTTTGAGTTGGCGGCGTGTGGCGTGCAGGGCGGCGTAAAGCCATTCGGGGGTGAAGCCGTCGTCGAGGGGTTCGGGTCCGAGTTTGCCGAGCATTTCTTCCGGTTTATCCGTCAGCCAGACGCGCCCAAACTTGCGCGTGTCGTTGAACACCAGCGACTTTCCGCCCGATAATTTTAATATCAGCCGGTCGTGTTTTTCTGGTTCGGTGGTACTACTGCGGATGAGCAGGTCGCCGCTCATGCGCAGGTGGATGAGCAGGTGGGAAGCGGAAAGCTGCAGGATGAGATACTTTGCCCGCCTCGCGACGTTCGTGATTTTTTGCCCGCGAATCTGTTCCTTGAATTTTTGCGGCGAGGGCATGGCGAGCGTGCGCTGCCAGCGCAGGTCGGCTTCGCGGATGGTTTTGCCGACCAGTTCCGGTTTCAGGGTGCGGGCAATGGTTTCGACTTCGGGGAGTTCGGGCATATCGGTTGACAGTTGTCAGTCATCAGTTATCAGCAGACAGTGCGCTGTTCACTGCTCACTGATTACTGATCCCCGCTCACTACCTACTCGTTGAACATTTCTCCCACGCTGCGTCCTTCGTGGGCGCGCTGGATGACCTCTCCCAGCATGGGCGCAATGGACAGGATGGTGATGCGCCCTTCGAGGGGTTTCATCTTTTCTGGCGGAATTGGCACGGTATCTGTGGTGATGATTTGCTTGATGGGCAGGGCGGCGAGTTTGGCGGCGGCGTCGCGGGAGAAGATGGGGTGAATGAACGCCAGGTACACATCGCGTGCGCCGTTTTGCTTGACCGTGTGTACCGCCTGCGCCACCGACCCGCCGGTATCCACTTCGTCGTCCACGATGAGCACGTCGCGGTCTTTCACTTCGCCGATGAGGGTGAGCGCTTCGGCTTTTGCCTCGTTGCCAATGCGCCGCTTCTCGATGAAGGCGATAGGCACGTCGAGGTCATGGGCATAGTTGCGTCCTTTTTTGGCGAAGCCCAGGTCGGTGGCGACGACCACGGGGTTGACCATGCTGTCGAACAGATTTTTCTTGATGTAGCCGCTGATCATGTGCGAAGCAGTCAGCACATCGCCGGGGATGGAGAAGAAGCCCTGAATTTGCCCGGCGTGCGGGTCGAAGGTCATGTAACGGTCTGCGCCGGCGATTTCGATCATGTCTGCCACGAGGCGCGCGGTGATGGGGACGCGCGGCTGGTCTTTTTTGTCCGAACGCCCGTAGCACAGGTAGGGGATCACCGCCGTGATGCGCGCCGCCGAATCCAGCCGCAGGGTTTGGATCATGATCAGCAGTTCCATCAGGTTGTAATGCACGGGCGAGGAGGTGGTCTGAATGACGTACACATCCTGTCCGCGCGCGCTGCTCTTCAGTTTGACGAAGATGTTTTCGTTGGGGAATTGAATCACTTCGCGCGGGCTTAACTTCTGCCCGAGGTAATCGGCGATTTTTTGCGCCAGTTCCGGCGAACCGGAGCCGGCGTAGAGTTTGATTTCTCCATACATCTTGATTTCATGATGCAGGTGTTGTGACATTCTTCTCCTCATGGTTGGTTCGACTTTCCGTTCAGCAGAGCCCGAACCGCTTCATACGGCGACCATTCCCTGCGGATGACCTTCTCCAGCGCCTGCTCATACGCCCCGCGGTGCGACCCGTTCAAGTAGCGGTTCATCAACTCCTCCTGCAAAACCGCCTCCAACTCCGACCTGAGCCTGGCTCTGTCGCGGGCAGACCAATCTCCGCTCTGATGCAGATGCGCCTTGTGCTTGGCAATCGCCTCTGCCAGTTCGGGTATGCCGGTGCCGTCTGTTGCGATGGTTTTGAGGATGGGCGGCATCCACAGCGGGGCGTTGACTTGCGGGGCGTCGAGGGTCATCATCCGCCCGTGGTGGTGGATGAGGCGTTTCGTCGGGTGAGCAAGTTCGAGCGTGGAGCGAAGCGCGCGTTCCGTGTTTTCCACGCCGGGGCGGTCTGCCTTGTTGATGACGAGCACGTCCGCGATTTCCAAAATCCCCGCCTTGATGGCTTGAATGTCGTCGCCGAGACCGGGCGCCTCGACCACGAGGGTGGTGTGCGCGAGGCGGGCGATATCCACCTCGCTCTGCCCTGCGCCGACGGTTTCGATGATGATGACCTCGAACCCTGCCGCGTCGAAGACCTGTACGAGCGCCGCCGTTTTTTGCGCCAGCCCGCCGACCGATCCGCGTGAAGCCATCGAGCGGATGAAAACGCCCTCGTCACCGGAGAGGTCGCGCATGCGCACGCGGTCTCCCAGCACTGCGCCGCCGGTAAACGGGCTGGAGGGGTCCACGGCAATGATGGCGACCTTGAGTTTGCGCTCTTTTCTGTAATGAAGGGTGAGTTGATTGACGAGCGACGATTTGCCGGTGCCGGGCGCCCCCGTCACGCCGATGAGGTGCGCTTTGCCGGTGTGAGGAAAGAGTTCGGCAAGCGCACTGCGCCCCTCGGCGGTGTCGTTTTCCACCTGCGTCAGCAGGCGGGAGAGAGCAAGGCGGTTGCCCTGAAGGATGGCTTGGGTCTGCAAAATATCCTCTGACATAAAATTACGCAACACCACTTACGTATTGCGTAATTTCACGATTTCACTGCTTCGCGTATGTCCCGGATGATGTCTTCAGTGGACGCTCCGGGACCGTAAATGCCTGTTATGCCCATCTCCTTGAGTTTGGGCATGTCGTCGTCTGGAATGATGCCGCCGATGAACACCTTGACGTTTTCCTGTCCGTTGGCTTTGAGCAGTTCCAGAATGCGCGGAGCAAGAGCCATGTGCGCCCCGGAAAGGATGGACAACCCCACCACATCCACATCCTCCTGAAGCGCGGCTTCGGCGATCATTTCCGGCGTCTGGCGCAGACCCGTGTAAATGACTTCCATGCCGGCGTCGCGCAAAGCGCGTGCCACCACTTTTGCGCCGCGGTCGTGCCCATCCAGCCCGGGTTTGGCGACGAGGACGCGAATTTTCTTCTCGGTCATGGTTCCTCCAAACGTGAATTCTGCCACGATTATACTATGCAGGCTCATCGCTTTAATCGCAACGGCATTGAAATTGACATGACCCTCTCATTACTGCTTTTATGAATGCCTGCTACTGTTTTTTTGCATCGAATGACGCGGATTTCACGAAAATTGAGTTCATTTGCGTTCATTCGACGCCACTTTTTCTGATTTTGAGAAAATCATGATTGACTCCGCTGCAAAAACCTTTTCCAAGCACGATGAATACAAAATCTTGCGCCAAATTCCAGGATTTGAATATCCTCTTTCGGAATTCCTTTGTGTACTTCGTGTCCTTCGTGGATAAAGACCTTTTGCAGTAGACTCATCGAATTTTCACGAATTCCTCGAAAAAAATGCCGCATTTGTGTCATTCGATGTGAAGTTGGCTGTTGCAGTTAACAATGTAGTGCAGGTTACCGTTTGGCGTTACGAATTTTTCGGCAGGCGTTCCGTCCACCATGGCGAGGGGAAGGCTTTGCCGCCCGCCCATAATTGATAGGTGATTTGCATGTGTCCCAAATGCAGGGAGGTGTGGTCAATGACATGTAGAACACACCAGCGCACGGGAACGATGCGCTCCTGCACCGGGCGCGCGGCGTCCAAATCCGCTGCGCGCAGGGTGGAAAACACCCGGCGGGTCTCCTGTGCGGTGCGCTCCAGCAATTCGACGAGTTCGGAGGCGGAGGCGGCAGAGGCGGCAAATTCCGCATCGCGGTCCCGAGTCGCCGGCAGACCTCCGACCACTTCGGCAATCCAGAAATGTTCCGCGCCGGCGGCGTGGGCGGTCAACACTGCCAGCGAGTTGGTGACGTGCTCATCCCCGCCTGCAATGGGACGCCAGTTGAGGGCTTCGGCGGGCAGATCGGCAATCAGGCGGGTCATCTGTCCGCGCAGGTCTTCGAGGCGCTGGAGGTAGTTCTCTAATTCAGTGAGCATGGTTTTGTTCCCAAATACGAGAGAGTTTTATAAATCGGGATTTACCGCAGATGAACACGGATGAACGCTGATTCTGAAGAAAAACGGGATGAAATTCCCTTGTAAATCCAATTTATCTGCGTTCATCTGTGGTTGGAACATGAATTTCAGAACACTCTCAAATACAGCACAATGTTCGACGCTAGAGAGCGTCTTGTACGCTGCGGACGCGAGTCCTTTCCACAAATTCCTCGAGCGAGGCAGGCGGACGCTGCAACACCCAGCCCAAAACGCGCGGGTTGCCCAGCAGCCCATGTTGGGCGTAGTAGCGGAACATCTGCATGAGCGTCGTGACCTGATACCCGCCCATACCGCCAGATCGGGCATTGCGTTCCCAAATCTCCAGCGGAACGGCTTCGGCGCGCACGGGGCGATTCAACCGCCGGCTCAGGGTCTCTGCCACCTCGGTCTGCGAAAGAGGCGGCGTGCCAGCCAGTTCGAGCGTTGCGCCGAGCCAGCCGTCCTCTGTCAGGACGCGCGCCGCGGCTTCCGCAACATCTTCCAGGTCCACCAGGCTCAGGCGCGTCTGCGGCGGGTAGGGAACGGCGTACACGCCCTGTTCGCAGATGCTTTGCCAGTAGGCGAGCAGGTTCTGCATGTACGCCGTCGGCTGAAGGATGGTAAAGGGCAAGCCCGAAGCGAAGAGCAGTTCCTCCACGCGCATTTTCTGCCAGTGATGCGGCATGGCTTCCACCTGCGGATGCAGGACCGAGTGAAAGACGAACCGTTCCACCTGCGCGGCTTGCGCGGCGGCGATGACGTTCGCGCCGATGGCGGTCTCGTGCGGGCTGACGTTGGGGGCGATGTGATACACCGCCCGCACGCCCTCCATTGCCCGCTTCATCGCTGGACCTTCGAGCAGGTCGCCCGCGACGACTTCGTCCGCGCCCAGGGCTTTGAGCGCCTCCGCCCCTTCGGGGCGGCGCGCCAGCGCCCGCACCTTCTCGCCGCGCTGGGTCAGCGCCCGAATGACAGCCCGCCCCGTCTTCCCTGCCGCGCCTGTGATGAGGATCATGATTGCGCCCAATCAGACTTCCAGACTTCCGAAGTCTTTAAGACCTCGGAAGTCCGTATCTGTGCTCACTCGCCTTCCTTGAACGCCACGAAGCGCGCCCACATGGACTCGGCTTCCATGGCTTTCTGGGGGTAACAGCCGATGTAGTAACGTCCGCTGGGGGCGGAGGCGATGTCGCCGCCCAGGTTTTCGGCATGGACGATCTTCTTCGGGAACAGGTTGAGGTGCATATCCTGGTAGTAATCTTCCAGCGGGTACATCTCGTCCCAGTCCTTGCCGAAGTCGCGTTTCAGTTTTTCGTTGGCTTCGGCAAAGGTTTTCGGATGCCAGATGCGCATGATGGTGTTCATGGGGTGATCCGCCGAGACGGCGTCCACGCCGATCCATTTGAGCTGCATCTCCGCCGCCCAGCGGGAGAAATCGGCGGAAGGACCCGGGTGCTTGACCATGTAGCGGAACTCGTCCGAATCGGGGCTGTACCAGCCGTATTTGTTCCAGCCCGTCTTGATGACGAGGATGTCGCCCTTGCGGATGTCCACCACGTCCTGAATCATCTTCGGCGTATAGACGCTCGAATCGCTGACCAGATGGGAGATGTCGGCGATGACGCCGGGACCGACCCACTCCGAGAGCGGCACCTGCCCGATGGTGCGTCCGTTGGGGTAGAAGTGCTTTTCGCCGTCCATGTGCGTGGCGAGGTGGATGCTGGCGTTGCAGATCGAGCCGTTGCGCCCCATGCCGAAGTACTGTCCGCCGACGCGTTTGGTGTAGGTGACGCTCAGGGGGATGTAGTTGAGCCATTGCGGAGTCTGAACGCTGAAGGGGACGGTCATGTCGAGCATTTCGGCTTTTTCCATCGCGGCGAAGAATTCCTCGTCGCTCATGCCGTCGGGGGCGGTCAGGGCAGAGACGCGCGCCCAGGCGGTTTCCACCTCCACGAAGGGGATGGGCATGATTTGAATCCAGGCGCGTTTGTTCTTCAGTTTGTCAATTTCGCCCACGATGGATTCCACCATGAGCAGGTGCGCCTTCGGCATGGTAATGTGGGTGAGCTCGTAATATTCGCCCTGCGGGAAGGTTTCGTCCCACGTTTTGCCGGTTTCCTTTTTGAGTTTTTCCTCCGCCAGTTTGAAGTGATTCTCGTGCATGCGGCGGATGGGGGTGTTCATGGGGTGTTCCGCCGCGCCGCAGTCCACGCCGATGACCTTGAGTTTCATATCCAGCGCCCAGCGGTAGAACTCCATCGAAGGTCCCGGATGGCGGACGAGGAAGCCGAACTCCATCGACTCCACGCCGCCCTGCGCCCTGGGGTTATCCACCTGCGGCTGATCCCAGGAATATTTGTGATAGCCGGTGTTGAGAATCAGGATGTCGCCTTTGCGGATGTCCGCTTTGCTGGTGACCATTTCGGGCGTGATGATGCTGTAATCCGAAACCCTGTCCGAGATGTCCACGATCACGCCGGGACCGTTCAGGTCGCGCAGCGGGATGTCGGCGATGGCGCGTCCGCCGGAGTGGAAGGCGCGCTCCCCCACCAGGTGCGTGCCGACCGTGTTGCTCCAGTTCAAAATCTGACCGTTGGCGCCCTGTCCGCCGCCGTATGCGCCCGTGACGCGCTTGAAGAAGTGAACTTCCAGCGCCTTTTCGCCGGGCCAGGGCGGGGTGAAGATACTGCAATCCTGAGTGAGGTCATACAGTTTCGCCTCGCTCATCATCTTGATGAAACTTTCGCGGTCCATCACAGCCTCCGTTTTTATTGTGACGCGACATTTGAGTCGCTTGTGCTTTGCGGAATGAACTCCGCGTTACAAAGAGTGTTTTGAAATTCATGTTCCAACCACAGATGAACACCGATAAATTGGATTTAAAATTAATTCCATCCCGTTTTTCATCAGTATCAATGTTCATCTGCGGTGCATCACGATCTATAAAACACTCTCTTAGAGAACGTCTTCCACGCGTGTTTCATTAGAATCCGTATTTCTCTGCAAACGCAATCAGCGCCTCTTCGAAGGGCGCCATCGGCATCGAGACCACACCCGCCCCCACCTGACCGACGCCCGGATCCTTGTGCGCCACGCCCGTGTTGACGCGCGGCGTGATTTGCTTTTCCACCACCTTGCGGATGTCAATGCCGGTCGGCGTGCCGCGGAAATCGAGGAACGGGATGGTGAAATATTTGTGTTCGGTGTAGGTGATTTCGTACATGTCGAGCGTGGTGTTGATGGCGTCCTGCGGTTTGCCGCCGATGAACGTCACCAAGGCCGGGGCGGTTGCCATGGCAAAGCCGCCGATACCCGAAGTCTCGGTGATGACGCTGTCGCCGATGTCGCGGCAGGCGTCCGCTTCGCTGAAGCCGGGGAAGTAGAGCGCCTTGACGACCGGGGCTTGCGCCGTGAACCAGCGGTCTCCCAGCCCGCTGACCTTGAGTCCGAAATCGGTGCCGTTGCGCGCCATGATGGTGACGATGGTGCTGCCTTCGATGTTGTGCGCCGCGGCGGTCATGGATTTACAGCCCGCCATGACCGGGTTGAGGACGCTCAACGCGTTCTCGCCCAGGAACTTGATGGTCTCGTAGGCGGCGGCGCTGTCTTTGGCGGTCTTCGCAATGAACGGCGCCAGTTGAGTCGTCCACAGGATGGAAGCGGCGTCCAGACGGTTGTGACCGTCGTCGCCCATGTGCAGGGCTTTGGCGAGCAGGGCGCGGATGTCCACGCCGCCCATCGCTTCCAGTGCGGCTTTGACGGCGGGCGCGAGCGTGGATTCCATCCAGCGCAGTTTTTCGATGACCTCCGGGCTGTATGCGCCCATGCGCAGCACTTTGCCGCGTCCCTCGTTGAGGTTGGAGAAACATTTGATGCCGTACGTTTGATTTTCGACCACGTACACCTGCATCGAAGGCGAAATGACCCCCGCCATCGGACCCGTGCACATGTGTTCATGGCAGGGCGAAAACTCGATTTTTCCCGAAGCGAGCAGTTGTTCGGCTTCCTCCCCGTTTTTGGCTTTGCCCTCGAAGATCAACGCCCCCATCATTGCGCCCCGCATCGGACCCGACATCCGCTCCCAGGTCACCGGCGGACCGGCGTGTAAGAGCATGTTCTCGTGCATGCCCGGCACCGCTTCAATCGCCTTTACCAGCGTGGTCACGATGGGACGCCCCTCCATCATGCGGTTGACAGCCTCACTGTTGGCTTTTTCAATGTCCATGAGCAAATCTCCTCTATTGGTTTGTGTTACTTCACGGTTGTCTCTGTTCGCGGCAGACGCTTGCCGATCTCGAAGCGCGAGCGCGCCTCCACCAGGCTTTCGCGGTAGAGTTCCAGGTTGCGGTCTTCGAGGTGGTCGAACATTTGCAGGCTCTTGCTGCCGGTCGTGACGTAGCGCAGCGGATCGGGGTCCAGTTTGGCGGCGATGATTTCCTCCGAGCCGCGCGCCTGCGCCAGCCTCCACGCAATCGGGTTGACGATCATGCTGTGACCGAAGTAGTAGCCGCCTCCCGCGTCGGGACCGACCGAGTTGGTCGCCACCATGTAGACGTGGTTGTCGTAGGCGCGGGCGCTGTTGGTCAGATGCCAGATGTCGAAACTTCTCAACAGCGCCGAGGGACGCGTGATCACCTCCGCGCCTTTGACTGCCAGAATGCGCGAGAGTTCGGGGAAGTCGCCGTCGTAACAGATGATCATGCCGATGCTGCCGAGCGCGGTCTCGAAGACTTCGGCGCGGCTGCCGACCGTCACCCAGCCGCCGCACATGGCGCGCTCCAGCGGGAAGGGATGCGTTTTATCGTAGATGCCGATGATCTCTCCATCGGGACCGATCAGGATGGATGAGTTGTAGATGATTCCCCGCTCGGGTCCGCGCCGATAGGTGGGCCAGACCACGTGAACGCCGTGCGCCTTTGCCGCCTTTTGAATATCGGCAGTGATGCGCCCCGGCGCATCGTCCAGCAAATCCCACAGTTCGTTCACTTCGAGATTGGTCACGAAGCCCGTTGTCACCGTTTCGGGAAAGACGATCAACTCGGCGTCATTTTCCCGCACGGCTTTCTCCAGCCAGTCCACCGATTTTTCGATATTTGCTTTAATGTCGTTGGGGGTGATGGCAATTTGTACACACGCGGCGATAAACTCCTTCATGCTCTCTCCTTTGGCTTGTGTTTGTATGCGTAAGATGCGTTCTCTTACGCATCGGTTGGCGTTAGAGAACGCCAACTGCGCGGGTTTATACTGCGCCTGTTT
>DAOUBY010000153.1:0-3804 GCA_034432325.1 Anaerolineales bacterium | reverse complement strand
ATCCCAACGGCGGCGGGAAGAACACCATGCGCATCAACTTCTCGTACTCCTCGCCGGACACCATCCGCGAAGGGGTGACGCGCCTGGGAATCACCTTGAAGGAATTGATCCGCGAAACAGTGTAAGCGGCGGGCTGTTCAATTCCGCAATGATGTCATCTCGACGAGCGGAGCGAGGAGAACTCCTTGCATTCGGGGGCAGGATTTCTCAGCCGCTGCGCGGCTTCGAAATGACAAGGTGAAGGGTCTCACGCTTCGGCATACGGAACGTACTCGGCGCGCGCGATGCCCTGCTTGATGGCGGTCTGCGCCACGGCGCGGGCGACCTCGCGGTGTACGTTCTTATCGAGCGGGTTGGGGAGCAGTTCGCCGGCGGGGGTCATGCGCACCAGCACTTCCATCGCCGCAATGAGCATTTCGTGCGTGATGCGCGGCGCGTTGGCGTCCACTGCGCCGCGGAAGATGCCGGGGAAGCCCAACACATTGTTCACCGATTTGCCGTCCGCCGCAAACGCCGCGCCCTGCGCCAGCGCCGTGTCGGGGTCAATTTCCGGGTTGGGGTTGGAGAGCGCCAGGATGATTTGTCCGCGGCGCACCATTTCGGGCTTGATGAGATTGGGCGCACCGGTGGTTGCGATGACAATATCGCACTCCGCCATGATTTCGTGGAGGCTGGAGGCTCTGCCGCCCGCCTCGACGAAGCGCCTCACCGCATCCCCGCTCAGATCCGCCCCGAACACCGGGTTCCCCGTAAGCCCCATCAGCATCTTCCCGATGGCGTTCCCCGCCGCGCCCAAACCGATCTGACCAATTTTCGCCTTGCGCACGTCCACGCCGGCGCGTTTGACGGCGGTCATCAGCGCCGCTGTGCTGACCACCGCCGTGCCGTGCTGGTCGTCGTGCATGACCGGGATGTCGAGCAGCGCCTGCAGTTTTTCTTCCACCTCGAAACAGCGCGGCGCAGAGATGTCCTCCAGTTGAATCGCGCCGAAGGTTGGGGCAATGGCGGCGACGGTGCGCACGATTTCGTTGGTGTCGCGCGTGTTCAACAGAATCGGCACGCCAGACAAGCCCACCAGCGTTTCCATCAGCATGGCTTTGCCTTCCATGACCGGCATGCTCGCCAGGGGACCGATGTCGCCCAGCCCCAGCACTGCCGTTCCGTCGGTGACGATGGCAACCATGTGACTGACGCTCGTGTAAAGCCGCGCCAGCGCGGGATCGTCGGCAATTTTCAGGCACACTTCCGCCACGCCGGGGGTGTAGACACGCCGCAGGGTGGCAATGGAATCAATGGGAAAACGCGAACGGATGGCAATCTTCCCTTTTTGGTGCAGTTCGAGCACTTCATCACGCACGGCGAGGACGCGCGTCCCTTCGTTGGCGCGCATCGCCTCGATGACCTTGTCCATGTGTTCGGCGTCGTCGGCATAGACGGTGATGTCGCGCACTACAGACTGGGCGGTCTCGTTGATCAGTTCGATGGTGCCGACGCTCGCCCCCAAGCTGGAAATCGCCGCCATCAGGCGCGCCAGCGTGCCGAGTTTGTGTTCGTTGCGAACGCGGACGGTTCGCATGATCTTGCGCTCCCATGCCATGGTTTCCATCCTTTCATGATGTCATGTCACTCTGAGCGACCAACGGGAGCGAAGAATCTCGCCTGATGTAGTAAAAGATGCTTCGCTTCGCTCAGCATGACACGAATTGAGATTCTTATATGCTTTTGATTACAGCATCCAGTTCATCGAACGATTTGATCGCGGGGCAGTCGGCTTCGGGGAAGATGCCGTTCGGGTCGTAAAGCACAGGATGAAGTCCGGCGCGACGCGCGCCCACGATGTCGGCAAAGTAGTTGTCGCCCACGTAGACCGTTTCGTGTGCGGCGACGCCGGCGCGTTCCAGGGCGTGTTGAAAGATGCCAGGTTCGGGCTTGTAACTGTCCACTTCGCCGCCGGCAAGCGAAAACTGAAAGAATTGGCTGAGGTTGTGGCTTGCAAGCAGTTCATGAAACGGCTGATCGCGGTTGGAGACAACCGCCAGGAGATACCCCGCCTCTTTGAGGGCAGGCAAAAGCCGCCGCGCATCCTGAGGGACAATACTCTCCGGTTTGTACATTTCGCCCATGTGCGCCGAAACCTGCGGGGCAAGTTCCTTTGCGGAGGCGGGAGAAAGCCCCACCGCCACGAGACGGCGGCGGGTGTACTCGATCCAGAAGTTTTCGGTATCGGCAGAATGGGCGAGGAGATCGTCGCGCAGGTCGGGGGAGTTTGCCCAGTAGAGGTACTCCCAGCGCATGGCGCGGCAGCGGTCTTCCTCGCTGAGAGGGTAGCCCAGCGAAATCAGGTACTCGTCGAAGACCTGCGCGCCTTCGGGGACGCTGTGACGGAGCGTGCCGTCGAGGTCGAAGAAAATGGCTTTGATGCGGTGATTTTTCATGCAGGCTATGGTATAGCGAATATAATAACCTTGTCAAGTCAACAAAAGGAGAAGAGTATGGGAAAACTGAGCGGCAAGATTGCAATCATCACCGGCGCGACATCGGGCATCGGCAAGGCGACGGCGCTTTTGTTCGCAGAGGAAGGCGCGGATCTGGTCATTACGGGACGACGCGCCGAGTTGGGCAAAGCCGTCGAAGCGGAGATCAGGCAGAAGGGCGTCCGATGCGTGTTCGTTCAGGCGGATCATTCCCAAGCCGACGATTGTTCCCGCGTCGTCGAGCGGACTCTCGCCGAATACAGCCGCGTGGACATTTTGTTCAACAACGCCGGCATCGTCACCAGCGGGACAGCCGAAACCACGTCGGAGCAGGTCTGGCATGAGACGCTGGCAATCAACGTGACGGGCGTATGGCGGATGAGTAAACTGGTCATTCCGCACATGAAGAAGCAGGGCGGGGGTGTGATTGTGAACAACGGCTCCGATTGGTCGGTGGTGGCGGGCAGGGATGCGTTTCCGTATGTGGCAAGCAAGGGCGCGGTGGGGTTGATGACCAAGGCGATGGCGCTGGACTTCGCGCGCGATAACATCCGCGTGAACGCCGTGTGCCCGGGCGATACGTTCGTGGATCGCTGGCTGGAAAAGGGTTACTTCGAGTATTCGGACCCGGTCAGTTTGGAGCAGGCGATCAAGGATGCGAGCGCTTACATCCCGATGGGGCGCTTTGGCAAGCCCGAAGAGATTGCCCGCGCGGTGTTGTTCCTCGCTTCGGATGACTCTTCATTCGTGACGGGACATCTCCTGTTGGTGGACGGGGGGAACACGGCGCAGTGAAAGGCGTTTGGTGTACAATTGCTTAAGAGGTGCCGCATGCAACAAACATTCCGCACAAAAACATTGGTCAGCAAGTTAAAGGAGTGGCGGTCAATGACTGGGACGCCATGCAATGATCGTGTTGGATACTCACGCCTTGGTCTGGTGGGTGCACGGAGACGAGAATCTAACTCCCGCCCAAGTGGAAATTATCCAAGCCAATGAAGATGGGATGATTGGCGTCAGCGCCATTTCGCTGTGGGAAATTGCAAAACTTGTGGAGTATGGCAGGCTTGGATTGCCCGTGCCGCTCGAGAAATGGTTTTTACAGGCATTGGGCTATCCTGGCATTCAAATCATTGACTTGACGCCGGAGATCGCTATCGAGTTCACCCGTCTGCCAGGTGATTTCCACAAAGACCCTGCCGATCAAATCATCGTTGCCACCGCCAGAGTCTTGAAATGCAAATTCAGTAGATCACGAAAACCCTGCGTAACTTGCGCTCTCTAGCGCAAATTCGGCGGTAGAGACCGCCAAATACGCGCTTTCGTGAAG
>DAOUBY010000152.1:0-12301 GCA_034432325.1 Anaerolineales bacterium | reverse complement strand
GTTCATTCGCGTCCATTCGATGCCGCTTTTGCTGACTTATGCAAAATGAAGTGAAGAGGGGAGAGCGAGATAAAAAAGAAGACTGCTTCAGCGAACTGAAGCAGTCTGTAGCAGCGGTCCCGACGGGATTCGAACCCGCGATCTCGGCCTTGACAGGGCCGCATGTTAGGCCGCTACACCACGGGACCAGGCATCAAGCGGGCGAGAGTTTACCATGCGGTTAAGGTTGTGTCAATAGACTTTATCTGCACAAGGTTCAATTCGCTTTTGCATCGAATGTTTGCGAATTTCTCGAAGAAAATTCGCCGCCTTCGTGTCATTCGATGCGAGTTTGGTTGTTACGAATAATGGCTAATATGTCCGCTTCGTTTTCCTCGACATATCAGGCGTCACGCATGAATTACACTTCTGTTAGCGCCGGATGGATTTTTCAACAGGCTGGCTTGACACATTCCCCCCACTACGCTATATTATCCGCAATCCCCGATCCATTCAGCCGCTGCCGGCTGGAACTCTTTTGTGCAGGAGGGTTGTCTTGTCCAAGTCACGAACGCAACAAATGGTTGATCGTCTCCGCGAGTTGCAGGCATCTTCGCCGGATATCGAAGCCTCCGCCGTTGTCAGTGTGGACGGCTTGAGTATCGCCTCCGCCCTGCCGCAAGGCGTGGAGGAAGACCGTGTTTCGGCGATGTCTGCGGCAATGCTCTCCCTCGGTGAACGCATCGCTACCGAACTGGGAAGAGGCTCGCTGGAGCAGGTGTACATCAAGGGCGAAAAGGGATATGTGGTGCTGATGTCGGTGGGAGAAGAAGCGGTTCTGACCGCCTTGGCGCGCGAGCAAGCCAAACTGGGTTTGATCTTCCTGGATATGCGGCGCGCTGCAGAAGATCTGGCAAAACTGATTTAACTGGAGTCGAGAATGAGCCCTGTTCAAAACACCGGGTTATATTACCCCAACAAATTCGGCTTGATCATCATCAAATCCCTCGAAGAAGTGATGGGCAAAAACGGTCTCAACGCCATCCTGAATCTTGCCGGATTGAACCACTACATCGAAAACTACCCTCCCGACAACCTCGAAAAAGGCTTCGACTTTGCCGAACTTTCCGCCATTGGCATCGCCCTGGAAGAAATGTACGGTCCGCGCGGCGGGCGGGGGCTGGCGCTCCGCGCCGGGCGCGCCACCTTCTCCGACGCGCTGAAAAACTTCGGCGCCCTTGCCGGCGCCGCCGACCTGGCATTCGTCGTCCTCCCGCTTCAATCCAAACTGCGCATTGGTCTGCCTGCATTTGCAAAAATCTTCTCCCAACTCAGCGACCAGTACAGCACGGTCGAAGAGAGGGAAACCGAATTCATCTGGACCATTCACAAATGCCCCGTTTGCTGGGGACGCACCAATGCCGACAAGCCCGTCTGCTACATTGCCACCGGCCTGCTTCAGGAATCGCTCAAGTGGGTTTCGGGCGGCAGTGAATTCCGCGTGAACGAATCCAAATGCGTTGCCATGGGCGATGCGGTTTGCGAATTCGTCATCCAGAAAGAGCCAATATCGTAGAGGGGATACCGTGGCTGAAGCCAAACACAAAATCCTGATCGTCGAAGACGATCCCGACGTAGCCGAAATGCTGAACGCCTACTTCCGCGTTCAGGGATATGAAGTGTTCACCGTCAACTGGGGCGAAGACGGCGTGCGCGCCGGGCAGTCCGTCTCGCCCGACATCATCATCCTCGACATCCGCCTCCCCGACATTGACGGCTTTGAAGTCGCCCGGCGTCTGCGCTCCGACCGCCGCACCCGCGAAATCCCCATCATCTTCCTTACCGAAAAACGCGAGCGGGTGGACCGCCTGCAGGGCTTTGAAGTCGGCGCGGACGATTACATCACCAAGCCCTTCGACGTGCAGGAATTACGCCTGCGGGTGCGCAACGCCCTCAAACGGGTCAGCCAAGGCTCGTTGACCAACCCCGTCAGCGGTTTGCCGGAAGGTCCCCTTGTGGACGAGCGGCTCTCTGAAGCCATTCATAAAAGCGGCTGGGCGCTGCTCCACATCGCCATCAATCACCTCGACGCCTTCCGCGAAGCATACGGCTTCGTGGCGTCCGACGATGTGCTTCGGGCAATCAGCCTGATGATTCACAACACCATCAAAGAGACAAGCGCAAGCGACGACTTCCTCGGTCATATTAGCCCGACGGATTTCATCGTCATCATGCCGCCCGACGCCATGACCGCCTTCCGCGACAAGATCCGCTCGCGGCTGGAACAATCGCTCGATTACTTCTACCCCATCAAAGACCGCGAAAAAGCATCCAGGCTGCCCAACAAACTGGCGGTCAGCGTCGCCGATGTGCCGCCTGTTTTTGGACGCTATTCGAGCGTGGAGCAATTGCGAAAAGATTTATTGAGCAAACAATAGACGAGCCGCCGCAAGGCGGCTTTCGCTTCTTTACTGACCCTTTGCCTGCTCTGCCCAAACCAGCCTTTGCCACTCCTCGATGCTCAGCGTTTCCGCCCGCCGCATGGGATCAACATCCGCCTGACGGAGCAGTTCTTCGACCTCGCCAGCGGGAAGATGAAGCCCCGCCGACAGCGCATTGCGGAGCGTCTTCCGCTTTTGGCTGAAGCCTGCCTTGCTCAACTTGAAAAAAGTTTCCAGCGCCTCGCGGGGAATTTGCGGCGCAGGGTAAATCTCCACGCACAACACAGCCGAATCCACCTTGGGCGCAGGGAAAAACGCCTCTGCCGGGATTCGCCCGGCAATGCGCGGCTTGCCATGGACCTGCACGCTCAACGCCAACAGGCTCATATCTCCCGGCCCGGCGCAAATGCGCTCCGCCACCTCCCTTTGCACGGTCAACACCAGGCGGCGCGGCTTGGGATCGTGTTCGAGCAGGTGGCGGACAATGGCGGAGGTGATGTAGTAGGGAATGTTGGCAGTCACCAGATACCCCGCCTCATGAATGAGTTCGGATGGAGCGATCTTGAGGATGTCGCCGTGGATGATGCGGACGTTGGGATAAGGCTGGAGGACAGCCCGGAGCGGGGGAATCAGGTCCGGGTCCAGTTCGACCGCAACCACGTCGCGGGCAGAAGCGGCGAGATAGCGCGTCAAACTGCCCAGGCCGGGTCCGATCTCCAGCACGGTATCGTTGGGTTGAATTTCTGCGGCGGCGGCAATACGTTCCAGGGCGTGCGGGTCTTGCAGAAAGTTTTGTCCGAGTTTTTTATCGGCGCGCAAGCCGTAGCGTTTGAGCAGGGCGGAGGCGTTCAGCGGAGGGATGGAACTCATTGCGTTTTGTCAATTCAGGTCGTAAACAATGACCGCCGGAACGGGCGTGAGAAAATAGACCGTCACCCAGCCGTGCCAGGGTTGAAAGTCATCGTCGCTGTAGCCGAGGTCAATCCACGGTTTGCCCACGCATCCGCCGCAGGCGTCTTCAACGGTGGCGAAACCGTAGCCGGGGATGTAGAGCGGCTGCCCGCGCAGGGCAAGGTAGAGGTCGGTGCGCAGCGCCACCACGCCCTTTTTCAGGGTCTTGCCGCTGGAGGTTCCAGTGGAACACAGCCCCGGAACGCCCAGCCTGCAGGGCGAATAGGATGTGGCGTACATTTGCACGGCGCGCCAGTATTCGATGGTCACGCCGTCCACGACGGCGGTTTTGATTTCCACTTTTGTGCCGTAGGCAAGGATGCGCTTTTTGGGCGGACGCACGAGCGTTTCCTCTTCGACGACGCGCGAGACCTCCGCGCCGTCTTCATAGCGCACCCGCAGGCGCTGAACGCTCAGCCCGTTTTCGCCGGGCGAAAGGATTTGCGTCTGGTCGAGCGGGACATCCGGCGAGGCAACCAGGTCGCTTTCGAAGGGGATGGGTTTTTGGGTGAGGAGGATGGATTCGCTGACCCGCACCACGCGGATTTGCCCATCCGCCGGAAGCGCCTCGCCTGCCGGCGGGAGGCTGTAATCCAGCCCGAGGAGCGGAATCCCCGCTTCAGCCAGCGCCTCGCCAACCGTCCGCGCGGACGAGGCGGTTTGCAGGGTCTTCCCGTCTGCGGTAATGGTGAGCGGGCGGGCAGGGGCGTAGTGGATGGTGGTTGGTGAATTGGTAATTGGTGAGGCGGGGGATGGGTCAATGCGGTCGGCGGCGGTGAGTTGGATTCCTTCCTGTTTCAAGACTTCGCCCACAGTGAACGCAGAGGTTTGAATCTGCCTCTGTCCCTGCGGTGTGACGAGCGTCACGGTCACCGCGCGGCGAACCTGAAGGGTGATGGGGCTGCCCTCGATGCGTTCATCGAGCGAGGCGGCGGGTTTTCCGTTGACCAGCGCCTCATCCTGCGGCTCGAGCGCGATTCCCGCCTGAACGAGCAGCGCCGACAAAACGCGCTCTTCCGTTTGCAGGGTGATGACCCGCCCCCCATCCACAACCCTGACGGTGGGGAGGGGGGCTGGCTGGCAGGCGGCGAGGAGCAACGCAAAGAGAAATGCCAGAATGCGCCGGGACATGTTATTTGATGCCCGCCACCTTCAACCCGTCTTCGAGAATCGCCTTCACCTTGTCTTCGTGCGTGGTTTCGCAATAAACGCGCATAATCGGCTCGGTGCCGCTGAAGCGGATGAGAAGCCAGCCGCCGTCTTCGAGTTTGAACTGAAAGCCGTCCACCGTTATCAGTTCGGTGACCTTCAAGCCGCCGAGGGTTTGAGGCTTGGCGTTGAGAATCATCCGTTCGCGGGTTTGGCGGTCGCCGCTGAAGGGGGTGTCAATGCGGTCGTAGAAATGTTCGCCAACCTTGTCGAAGAGCATCTTGAGGAGTTCGGTCGGTTTTTTGCCGGTGCGCACCATGAAATCGAGGAAATACAAGCCCGCCAGAATGCCGTCGCGTTCGGGCACGTTGCCGCGAAAGGCATAACCGCCGCTTTCCTCGCCGCCGATGAGGGCGTTCGTTTCGATCATTTTGGGCGCAACATACTTGAAGCCCACGCCCGTCTCATGTACCGGCACGTTGTAGAGTTTGCCCAGTTTGTTCAGCATGGTGGTGGTCGAAAGCGTCTTGACGATGTCGCCGCGCTCGCCGCGCACCTCCAGCAGATAGAGCGCCAGCAGGGCATACACGCGCAACTGATTGATGAACTCGCCGTTCTCATCGCCGATGCCGCAGCGGTCGGCGTCGCCGTCGGTGATGAGCAGGACATCCGCCTTGTGTTCCAGCGTTGCCCGCAGCCCCGCGTCAATGTTCGGGCGGATTGGCTCCGGGCGTTTCATTTCCGGGAAGATGGGGTTGCGTTGGTTGTGTATCTCGATGATTTGCGTCTTGCCGCCGCCAATCAGTTTGGTGAACCAGCCCGCGCCGTTGCCCCACATAGGGTCCACCACCACCTTGAAGCCGGCGTCCCTGATTTTTTGCAAGTCCACCAGTTTTTGGAGATGGGTGATATATGCCTCGGCTGCGTCGAAATAGACGATGTTTCCGCCGTTCAGCGCATCGGAAAGAGACACCCGCTTCACCGCCTCGATCGAATCCGGAATCAGCGCTTCGATCCTTTTCAACCCCTCGGGGTCTATCGCGCCGCCGTTCGGGTCGCGCACCTTGAAGCCGTTATCGGCAGGAGGGTTGTGCGAGGCGGTGATGTTGACTGCGCCGCAGGCTTTCCTGTCTACAACGGCAAAGGCAATGACCGGAGTGGGCGTGGCGCCGTCGGTGAGATAAACGTTCAAGCCGTTGCCGGCAAGCACTTCGGCGGCGGCGGCAGCGAAATTTTCGGAATGGAAGCGCTTGTCGTAACCGACGACCACCCAGCGCCCGGCATATCCCTTTTCGAGCAGATAAGCGGCGAAGCCCTGCGCCGCGCGCCGAACATTGTCGAAGGTGTAGTCTTCGGCGATGACGCCACGCCAGCCATCGGTGCCGAATTTGATTTTGTATGCCATGTCTGCGACTCCGTTGAAAGTTGTTTGAGCGATTATATCATCCGAAAAAAAGGCTCCGGGCGTATCCCGGAGCCGCGTTCTACGGGGTGGCTGTGACGCTTGCGGGAGGCGTCTGCGTTGTTTCCGGTGTAAGCGTTGCGGTGGGGGCGGGTTCGGGGGTGGCAGTCGGAACGGTTCGACCGGTCATCAGGATTTGCCAGGCAATTTCCAGGTCGCCCGAAGCGATGACGGGGAAAGCCGGCAGATTGCCCAACGCCATGTCCAGCCGTGTGAGCGCCTGCGCGTGGGACTCATCCTGTGAGTTTGCCTGTAATTCCGCCAGCAGGTCCCGGGCTGACTGCACATCCTCTCTTGCCAGACCAAAATTGCTTTGCGCAAGGTACAGCCTGGCGCGGGCAAGCGTATCGAGAACGCGGGTCAGCAGGATTTCATCCTTCAGCGCCAGCAGAGTTTGATCTGCGTTTTGCTTGATTTGCATTTCGAGCGCGGACTGCATCTCCTCCAGTTTTGCAAGCGAGGCGGTGTGCGCCTCGATGGATTGCTGAATTTCATCGAGGCGGCTGTTGGTCTCGTTCAACTGCGTCTGAATTTCACTCAACTGCAACTGCAGGGTTTGGACTTCACCTTCGAGCTGACTCACGCGTGCGGCGTTTTGCTCCACGGGCGTCAGGAATTTTTCGTTGAAAAGCGGCGCCCCATAAATGACCAACGCGCCAATTCCGCCGATAATCAAGACAATCAAGAGCAGCCTCAACAACGCTCTGAAGAACCAGAGAAATGCTTTCCCCAGGCGCGACCCAAAGGAGGGTTTTTCCGCCGGCGCAGGTGGTTCACTGACAGGGAGGCTTTTTTGCGGCAGGCTTGCCGGGGGCTCTGCCTGCTGGCTGGCAGGGAGGGGAACGTCTTCGGCGGCGGGACCCTCGCCTTTTTCAAAGGAAGCCTGAACCTGCGCCAGCAGTTTTTTTCCCATGCCGCGCACCTTCAGGCAGTCTTCTGCGGTTTCGAAGGGGCGTGCGGCGATCAGATTTTCCGCCAGGGATTGGGAAATGCCGGGAATCTTCGTCAGCGTTTCGGCGCTGGCGGTGTTGAGGAATTGCAGGAAGTCCGTCATGGGTGCCTCGGTTGTGCGCGAAATATCGGTCAAATAAAAACCCCGGAAGCAAGAACTCCCGGAGTTCAGTGTCAATCTTCAGCCAGCCATTTTTTCGCCGCTTCCACATCGTCGAAGTATTTCAGGGGTTGACCGGTCAGGGCGGTGAGCAGGTCGGCGAGTTTGCGCTTGATGCCGGTTACGCCGAGTACCGCCGTTTTGTGGACGTGGTCTTTTGTCGCGGCGGAGGCGGCGTTCAGGGCGGGGAGCAGGTCGCTGCCGATGGTGGTGTCGCGAAAGTCCGACAGCACCAGCACGGAATCCGGCGGCTGGGCTTTGACGATCTTTTGCACCTCTTCCAGTTCGGCTTTGACTGCCGCCGAGTTGAAGAATTGTTTGGAAAAATCCTGGTAGAAGATTTTCTTGCCTTTGTATTCGATCCAGTACGAGCGCATGGGATTCTCCTAGTTTTTCAGGTCGCGCCGCAGGGCAAGCCCGGTGGCGATGGCGCCTGCCAGTTCCCACAGCCCCACGCCCAGGAAGCGCAGGGGGGCAAGCCCGCTCAGGACGGCGGCGGTGAAGACGAGAAAGGTCAGGGTGCGGAAAGGCACTGTCCATTTGTAGAAGGGCTTGAGGTCATTGAGCGAGGCGAGGATGTAGTACACGCCCATGTTGAAGGAAGCCATTGCAGAGGCGGTCATGAAGACCAGGGTGTAATCCCCGGCGGCGCGGGAGGCGCGATCCAACACTTCAAAGCCGAGGAGGGATAAAAGAATCTCGGGGCGGAGCAAACCCAAAAGTCCGAGCAGAAGCGCAAGGGCTCCGAAGATGAACATGGTCCAGCCAGAGGCGTCTTTGATTGTGAATTTGGCAGTCATGGGGTCTCTATCTCCTTGAAGGGAAATTATACCCTCACCTTACGCAGTAGCACGAGATTTATCTCGTATTTTCAGGCGACATAAATGTCGCGCTACGGGAAAACTGCGTAATATCAGTTATACCCAATCTCTGATGGAAGCCGGGTAAATCGGCTATACTTGGCGCATCCCATTTTGCGAGGCTGGCATGTCCAAGTATATGGTGGTTGTGGCAGGCAATATTGGAGTGGGCAAAACGTCGCTGACGGAGCGCATCGGCGCACGCCTGGGCTGGTGGACGGGGTATGAGTCGGTGGCGGATAATCCCTACCTGGCGGATTTTTACAGTGATATGCGCTCGTGGGCGTTTCATTTGCAGATTTTCTTTTTGGGGCATCGCGCCGAGCAGTATCTGGAGGCGGTGCGCGACCCGCGTTCGGCGATTCTCGACCGCAGTATTTTCGAGGATTTTTATATTTTTGCGCGCGCCCTGCATCACATGGGCGACCTGGCGGAAAGGGATTATCTTGCTTATCGGCGCTTGTTCGAGATTGTGGTGCAGGGACTCCCGCGCCCGAACCTGCTGATTTATCTCAAGGCGCCGGTGAACGTTTTGATGGAGCGCATCCGCCGCCGCGCGCGCAACATCGAGACGGGCATCACGCCCGAATATTTGTCCCTGCTCGATTCATTCTACGACGAATGGCTGAGCGCGTTCGATCTGTGCCCGGTCCTGACGATTCGCACCGATGACCTGGATTTTGTCCATCAGCAGAAGCATCTGGAAACGGTGGTGGCACGTATTCAGGATAAGCTGGCAGGCAGGGAAGTTGTCGAGTTTTAGGAGTCAGAATGACCGTAAATCTGCTTGGACAAATTCCGTTTTTTGCCGATCTGCCTCCCGATGAATTGGATCGGTTGATGAACGAGTTGGAAGTTGTGAATCTTCGTTCAGGCGAAATTTTGTTCAATGAGGGCGATCCGGGCGAGCATCTCTATGTGGTGATGGACGGTGAGCTAGAGATTCTGATGGCGCCGGATACGAAGAATGAGTTGATTCTCAATATTTTGCATGCGGGCGAATATTTGGGGGAGATGAGTTTGATTCAGCCGGGCGGTCACCGCACGGCAAGCGCACGCGCGAGGGGCGAGGTGGTTTTGCTCAGCATGAGCCGCGCTCAATTCAAGGAACTGCTCAAGCGGCATCCGTATTTGGCGAACGCGATGGTGCGTGTGCTCAGCCAGCGGCTGGACAATACGAATGTTTCGACTTTCCGTGATTTGACGGAGAAGAACCGCCAGTTGCAGAAGGCATACGATGAGTTGAAAGCCGCCCAGGAGCAGTTGATCGAAAAAGAACGCATGGAAAAGGAATTGCAGGTGGCGGCGAGCATTCAAATGTCCATCCTGCCGGATGTCCTGCCTGCCACAGAGGGGTTCGATTTTGGGGGCAGAATCCTGCCTGCCCGTCAGGTGGGAGGCGATTTTTACGATGTGTTCGATTTGGGCGATGGGAAGTTTGGCGTCCTGATCGGCGATGTGGCGGACAAGGGAGTCCCTTCGGCGATTTTCATGGCGCGGGCGCATGCGTTGATTATTGCGGAGACGGATAAAGATCTCACGCCGGGCGAGGTGCTGAAGATGGTGAACAGCCACATCACCCGCTTCGAGAAATCCACCCAATTCGTCACTGCGCTGTTTGGTATTCTGGATACGAAAACGGGCGAGTTTCGGTATGCGCGCGCCGGGCATGAGCCGCCGCTGCTGCTCGATCCGCAGGGCGAAGTCCACCGCCTGCCGTATAAACCGGGCATGGCGCTGGGACTGTGGGAAGATATTATCCTTGACGAAAATTCGCTGATCTTGCCAAAAGGTTCCTGCCTGCTGATGTTCACCGACGGCATGACCGACTGCCGCAACCCCAAAGGGGAGCCGTTTGGTCTGGAGCGCATCAAACACACGCTGGCGAACCTGAGGGGCGATACCGCCCAGAAGGGATGCGACCAGTTATTCGATGCCTTGATGCGTTATCAAAACGGCGCCAAGCAGGACGACGATGTGACGCTGGTGGCAATCCACGCAAAGTAGGGTGAGCACGCGGTTGACGTTATTAGTAGTTGACGTTATTAGTAGTTGACGTTAGAGAACGTCAACTACGCTCCAGCGCCTGGCGCAGGTCATCGAGCAGGTCGTCTTTGTTTTCGATGCCCACGGAGAGGCGCACAAGGGAGGGGTCAACGTCCAGTTGGGAGCCGGCGACGGAGAGGTGGGTCATTGCGGCAGGGACTTCGATGAGCGATTCCACGCCGCCGAGCGATTCTGCCAGCGTGAAGAGTTTTGCCGCTTCGACCACCCGAACGGCGGCATCGCGTCCGCCCTTGACCAGGAATGAGATCATCCCGCCGCCGTTTTTCATCTGCCGCCTGGCAATGGAATACTGCGGATGACTCTCGTGGAAGGGGTAGAGCAATTTTTCCACCTTGGGGTGCTGTGCCAGAAAATTCACGATGGCAGAGGCGTTTTCCGCGTGGCGCTCCATGCGGAGGGGCAGGGTTTTGATTCCGCGCAGGACGAGGAAGGAGTCCATCGGTCCGAGCACTGCGCCGACGGCGTTTTGCAGGAAGTAGAGGCGCTCGGCGAGTCCTTTGTCTTTGACGATGACCGCGCCGCCGACCACGTCGGAGTGACCGCCGAGGTATTTGGTCATGGAGTGGACGACGATGTCTGCGCCGAGTTCGAGCGGGCGCTGAAGGTAGGGGGTGGCAAAGGTGTTGTCCACCACGAGCAGCGGACGGTTGGGGTGCGCGTGGACGATCTCCGCCACGGCGCGGATGTCGGTGACGCGGAGCAGGGGGTTGGTGGGGGTCTCCAGCCAGACGAGGCGCGTGGAGGGAGTGAGGGCGTCGGCGACGGATTCGGGGTCGGTGGTGTCGGCAAAGGTAAAGTCCAGGCGGAAGCGGCGGAGGACTTTGTCGAAGAGGCGGAAGGTGCCGCCGTACACGTCATTGCCTGCGAGGACGTGCGAGTCCGCATCCAGCAGGCGGAGGACGGTGTCGGTGGCGGCAAGCCCGGAGGCGAACGCCAGCCCATAGTTCCCGCCTTCGAGCGCGGCAAGGCAGGTTTCGAGCGCGAGCCGCGTGGGGTTTTTGGTGCGCGAGTATTCGTATCCCTGGCGCGGTTTGCCGACGCCGTCCTGTTTGTAGGTGGATGTGAGGTAGACGGGAGTCATTACCGCGCCGTTGTTGGGGTCGGGTTCCTGCCCGGCGTGGATGGCGAGCGTTTCGAATTTCATTTGGGTTCCTCGATTTGGTGATGATGATTACAGCGCAAGACAGGCGGACGTTACACCTGCTCTCCCACTCCGCTCCGCTTCGGGGACTATAGTGGCGGGCAAGCGCCAAGGGAGACCGACCACTGGGCTCGCGGCGTAATTGTTATTCGATGTCGTCAAATTTGCTCAAATATTCTTCGTCTGACGGGTCTTCTGTGCCCAGATATTCTGTTTCGTATTCCCGGAGCAGTTTTTTCAACTCAGCCAGCGCTTCATCTCTGCCATTTGCAAATCTGCCATATTTTCTGATCACATTCATAATTTCGTAATGGATGCCGCTGTAGCCTGTTCCGGTGCCGCCGGATTGAACACGGTCCCAAGCCTCTTCGTAAAGTTGCAGGAGGCGGTTGTATTCATCCAATGATGTTATGGAGTTCTTTTTCTTCGATGAGTTCTGCGACATGATTTCCCTCCAGTTTTTCGAGATGCTTTGCCAGGTTGATCTTCAACCGCTTAATCTCCGCTTGTACCTGTTCGAATGTTACCGGACGAATGTCGGCATCGAAATGAATTTCGGGGTAATTGCGCTGGAAGATATTCTTGACCAGCAGCACCTGATATACCGTCCGTCCGCTTTCCATTTTGCCGATGTCTTTCAAGACGCCCGTGTAGATCAATTTGTCGTCAATATACAAGCCAACATAATCACCGGGTTTCATAAGAGACTCCTTGGGGATGGGACGAATTTTATCATACGGATAATCGTTCATTGTTCCACGTGTATTGCATCTGCCGCGCTGTTTTGACGGCGAGTTCCCTGCCTGCCAGTTTTGCCGCCAGGTGCAGAGACATTTCAATGCCCGCCGAGATTCCCGCGGAGGTGACGATACTGCCGTTGTCCACCCAGGGAACATTTTCGCGGACATCGAGCGAGGGGAACATGGCGCGCAGGTCGGGGATGTCTTCCCAGTGGGTGGTGCAGGATTTTCCGTGCAAAATTCCCGCCTTGGCGAGCAGGAATGCGCCGGTGCAGACGGACGCGGTGAGTTGGATGTTGTTCGCCGTTTTCCGAATCCATTCGATGACGGAGGGTTTGTCCAGTTCGGGGGTGTGGATTCCGCCGGGGACGATCAACACGTTCAGCGGGGGATGGCGTTC